>NZ_RJPX01000025.1:0-35579 GCF_003944325.1 Streptococcus mitis
GCTTAAGTTAGGAGTTCCTAAATGGATAGCAGATAAGGTATCTGGCTGGGGTGACCACTATCAATTAGTAGCTCAGAAGTCGGTACTTAAACGTGCTATATCAAAACCAGTCCTTGAGAAACGTGGACTGGTTTCGTGTTTGGATTATTACCTTGAACGACATGCGTTAAAAGTTAGTTGAACCGCCGTATGCCGAACGGCACGTACGGTGGTGTGAGAGGGGCTAGAGATTATCCCCTACTCGATTTTTAATACTCTTCGAAAATCAAATTCAAACCACGTCAACGTCGCCTTGCCGTACTCAAGTACAGCCTGCAGCTAGTTTCCTAGTTTGCTCTTTGATTTTCATTGAGTATTAAAACAAAAAATGTTTGCTGTGTTTGTTTTTGTGTTTGTTTTAATAAGTCGAACTATAAAAACAACAAAAATATAAAAAAAGAGACAAAAAAGAACAGAAAATCATTGACAACGATTTCATATAGTGTTATACTTATAGCATAAAGTTAATGGAAAGAAGGGAAAACCTTATGGGATTAGATCATTTCTTTGACAAAAACCTTGTGTTTTGCTTAGAAGCGGATAATCAAGAACATCTCTTTGATCAGGTTGCAACTTTATTGGAAGAACGAGAAATCGTAACTCCAACTTATCGTGAAGCCTTGATCACGCGTGAAAAGTCATTTCCAACTGGCTTAGATATGGAATTTTTGGGTAAGGATTTGCCGAATGTGGCTATTCCTCATACAGATACGATTCATAATCTTGCCGAAAAAGTTGTGGTCGTTCGATTAGAAAAACCAGTGACTTTCCACAATATGATTGCGCCAGATAAGGAAGTAGAAGTATCCTTGCTCTTCTTTATCATTAATAACTCAAGTTCAAGTCAAACTAACATTCTTGCTCAGTTGATGGACTTCTTTACAGGAAATGGCCATTTGGAAGATTTGGCTAAAATTTCTAAACCAGAAGCTCTCTATACTTATATCTCTGAAGCAACCGCTTAATCTTGTCTATTAAAAATATTAAATCGGAGGAAATCCATATGATTAAAATTCTAGCTGCCTGCGGTGCAGGTGTTAACTCAAGCCACCAAATTAAAAGTGCTCTTGAAGAAGAACTTTCAAATCGTGGTTTTGATGTTCACTGTGATGCGGTAATGGTCAAAGACGTTAACGAAGACCTTATCAAAGGTTATGACATCTTCACACCAATTGCTGCAACAGACCTTGGTTTTGACCCAGGTATCCCAGTTATTGAAGCTGGACCAATCTTATTCCGTATCCCAGCTATGAGTGCTCCAGTATTTGACAATATTGAAGCAGCTATTAAAGAACACGGATTAAGCTAATTTTAATTTGTTAACATTCATAAATAACAAAGGGAGGAACTGTTATGGATGCAATCTTTGGCCTAATCAAAGAATTTTTCACACCTATCTTAGATATGGGTGGACCTGTCATCATGTTAATCATTTTGACAGTATTGGCTTTACTTTTTGGAGTGAAATTCTCCAAAGCGCTTGAAGGTGGTATCAAACTTGCCATCGCTCTTACAGGTATCGGTGCCATCATCGGTATGCTAAATGGTGCTTTCTCAGCATCACTTGCAAAATTCGTTGAAAACACAGGTATCCAATTGAGTATCACTGACGTTGGTTGGGCACCACTTGCAACAATCACTTGGGGATCTGCTTGGACACTTTACTTCTTGCTCATCATGTTGATTGTCAACGTAGTGATGCTTGCTATGAAGAAAACTGATACACTTGATGTTGATATCTTCGATATCTGGCACTTGTCTATCACAGGTCTTTTGATTAAATGGTATGCAGATAACAACGGTGTGAGCCAAGGGGTTTCACTCTTGATTGCTACAGCAGCTATCATCCTTGTTGGTGTGTTGAAAATTATCAACTCTGACTTGATGAAACCTACATTTGATGACCTTCTTAACGCACCAAGTTCATCACCAATGACATCAACTCACATGAACTATATGATGAACCCAGTTATCATGGTTTTGGATAAGATTTTTGAAAAATTCTTCCCAGGTCTTGATAAATATGACTTTGACGCTGCTAAATTGAACAAGAAAATCGGTTTCTGGGGTTCTAAATTCTTCATCGGTTTTATCCTTGGTATCGTTATCGGTATTATGGGAACTCCACATCCAATTGAAGGTGTTGCAGATGCAGATAAATGGCGTCTTGTTATCAAAGGATGGTTGTCTCTTGGTTTGACAGCTGGTGTATCTTTGGAACTCTTCTCACTTATCGGTTCATGGTTCATCGCTGCAGTAGAACCACTTTCACAAGGTATTACAAACGTTGCTACTAAACGTCTTCAAGGACGTAAATTTAACATCGGTCTTGACTGGCCATTCATCGCTGGTCGTGCTGAAATCTGGGCTTGTGCCAACGTACTTGCACCAATCATGTTGATTGAAGCTGTGCTTCTTTCAAAAGTTGGAAATGGTATCTTGCCACTTGCAGGTATCATCGCTATGGGTGTTACTCCAGCTCTCTTGGTTGTAACTCGTGGTAAATTGCTCCGTATGATTATCTTCGGAACTCTATTGTTGCCACTCTTCCTTCTTTCAGGTACACTTATTGCACCATTTGCAACAGAACTTGCTAAAGGTGTAGGTGCCTTCCCAGCAGGTGTGAGCCAAACTCAATTGATTACTCACTCAACTCTTGAAGGACCAATCGAAAAACTTCTTGGTTGGACAATTGGTAACACTACAACTGGTGATATCAAAGCAATCCTTGGTGCAGTAGTCTTCCTTGTATTCTATATCGGTATCTTTGCTTGGTACAGAAAACAAATGATCAAACGTAACGAAGAGTACGCAGCAAAAGCAAAATAATGCGCTCCTATAAAATGTAAGCTCAATGAAAATCAAAGAGCAAACTAGAAAGCGAGTCGCAGGTTGCTCAAAACACAGTTTTGAGGTTGTAGATAAGACTGACGAAGTCAGTGATCATATCTACGGCAAGGCGACGCTGACGAAGTTTGAATTGGATTTTCGCAGAGTGTAAATTGTTGAAACTAGGTTGTCATACCTTCTATGAGTGACAACCTAGTTTTTTATAAACTATCAAGAAATCGGAGAAAATAATGGTAATTGAATTAAAATCAGAACAATTAAGAGTTCAATTTAACAGTTTTGGTGGGGCCCTTTCTTCTATAAAAGATGCTGAGGGACTTGAGTATTTGTGGCAAGGGGATGCCACTTATTGGAGTGGACAAGCTCCTGTTCTCTTCCCTATTTGTGGTTCTTTGAGAGAGGATACAGTCCTCTATATAGATGAGAAGGGGCAAGAAAGCAAAGGAAAGATTCCACGTCATGGTTTGGTTCGTAAGAAAGAATTTGAATTAGTTGAACAGACAGACAAGAGTGTAACTTTTGCAATTGAGGACGATGAGAATAGCTATCAAAACTATCCTTATCATTTTCGCCTAGAGATTACTTATATCCTTACTGGCAAGACAGTACGAACTCAATATAAGATTTTCAATAAAGAAACTAGCAAGGCCCTGCCTTACTTTATTGGTGGACATCCAGGATTTAATTGTCCTCTACTGGATGATGAAGTCTATGAAGATTACTATTTAGAGTTTGAGAAAGAAGAGACTTGCTCTGTTCCACGTCCTTTCCCAGAAACGGGTATGCTGGATTTTCAAGATAGAAGTCCATGGTTAGAGGGACAAAAAGAAATAGATCTTAGTTATGATCTTTTCAGCACAGATGCAGTTACCTTAGATGAATTGCAATCTAGAACAATTGCGCTTCGTTCTCGTAAACATGATAAGGGATTGAAAGTGCACTTTGCAGAGTTTCCAAATCTCATTATCTGGTCAACTTTGAATAAGGGTCCTTTCATTGCTTTTGAACCATGGTCTGGCTTGTCAACATCCCTTGAAGAAGGAGATCATATCGAAGATAAGAAGAANGTTCGTCTGCTAGAACCTGGTCAAGTGGATCAAATCGGTTTTGATATCGAAATTTTTTAGTTAAAAAACACAAAAACAAACATTAACTGTTGACTTTTTCAGGAAATAGGAGTATATTATGTTTGTAAGCAACAAATGATGTTTGTAACAAACAAACAATCGTTTGTTATATTCTCTTTCGTGGAGAAAGATTATTTCTAGGGAACTGGTTTCCTAAACTTGAATAAGGTGTCATTCATCTCATTCAATCAATTTGTCAATAAACTGCTAGAAAGCTTTTGTAGGTAAACTGCTAACTATAAAAGGTTTTACTAGCCTAGAAAAATAAAAAGGAGTATACAATATGTCTATTGTTATCGGTGCAGATGCTGCAGGTTTGAGATTGAAAGAAGTTGTGAAAGACTTCTTGGAAAAAGAAAACTTCCACGTTGTGGATGTTACAGCTGAAGGTCAAGACTTTGTTGATGTGACTCTTGCTGTTGCTGCAGAAGTAAACAAAGAAGAACAAAACCTTGGTATTGTGATTGATGCCTATGGAGCTGGTCCATTTATGGTCGCAACTAAGATCAAAGGAATGGTTGCTGCAGAAGTATCTGACGAACGTTCAGCTTATATGACTCGTGGACACAACAACTCACGTATGATCACTATGGGTGCACAACTTGTCGGTGATGAATTGGCTAAAAACATTGCTAAAGGATTTGTTAACGGTAAATACGATGGTGGACGTCACCAAATTCGGGTCGATATGTTGAACAAAATGTGCTAATTAGATTACAGTAAGAAAGGTAAATTAAAAATGAGAATTGCAATTGGATGTGACCACATCGTAACAGATGAAAAAATGGCGGTTTCAGAATTTTTGAAATCAAAAGGATATGAAGTCATTGACTTTGGTACCTATGACCACACACGTACTCACTACCCAATCTTTGGTAAAAAAGTTGGTGAAGCTGTAACTAGCGGTCAAGCTGATCTTGGGGTATGTATCTGTGGTACTGGTGTTGGTATCAACAACGCTGTAAATAAAGTCCCAGGTGTCCGTTCTGCCTTGGTTCGTGATATGACAACAGCGCTTTATGCTAAAGAACAATTGAACGCTAACGTTATCGGTTTTGGTGGTAAGATTACTGGTGAATTGCTCATGTGCGATATCATCGAAGCTTTCATCCATGCTGAATACAAACCATCTGAAGAAAACAAGAAATTGATTGCGAAAATTGAACATGTGGAAAGTCACAATGCACATCAAGCTGACGCAAACTTCTTTACAGAATTCCTAGAAAAATGGGATCGTGGAGAATACCACGACTAAGAGGTGACCTATGATTTTAACAGTCACAATGAACCCATCTATTGATATTTCCTATCCCTTGGATGAGTTAAAGATTGATACTGTCAATCGTGTGGTGGATGTAACCAAAACGGCTGGTGGTAAGGGACTCAATGTTACCCGAGTACTTTCAGAATTTGGAGATTCTGTTCTTGCTACTGGTTTAGTGGGTGGCAAACTTGGTGAGTTTTTAGTTGAAAATATCGATGATCAAGTTAAGAAAGATTTCTTCTCTATTCAGGGAGAAACTCGTAACTGTATCGCTATTCTTCACGGAGATAACCAAACAGAAGTTCTTGAAAAAGGTCCTGAAGTATTGGAACAGGAAGGACAAGACTTTTTGGAACATTTCAAAAAACTCTTGGGCTCAGTTGAAGTAGTAGCTATCTCAGGTAGTCTGCCAGCTGGCCTTCCAGTTGATTACTATGCGAGCTTGGTAGAACTTGCTAATCAAGCTGGCAAGCCTGTTGTTTTGGACTGCTCTGGTGCAGCACTTCAGGCGGTTCTTGAATCACCACATAAACCAACAGTCATCAAACCAAATAATGAGGAATTATCTCAGCTTCTTGGAAGAGAAGTTTCTGAGGATTTGGGTGAATTAAAAGAAGTTCTTCAAGAACCTTTGTTTGCAGGTATTGAATGGATTATCGTTTCACTTGGTGCCAACGGTGCTTTTGCCAAACATGGTGACACTTTCTACAAGGTAGATATTCCTAGAATTCAGGTGGTAAATCCTGTTGGATCTGGAGATTCTACTGTAGCAGGAATTTCTTCAGGACTTCTTCACAAAGAATCAGATGCAGAATTACTCATCAAGGCAAATGTCCTTGGTATGCTCAATGCTCAAGAAAAAATGACTGGTCATGTCAACATGGCCAACTATCAAGCTCTATATGATCAATTAATAGTAAAAGAGGTATAAAATGGCTTTAACAGAACAAAAACGTGCACGCTTAGAAAAACTTTCTGACGAAAATGGTATCATCTCAGCTCTTGCATTTGACCAACGTGGTGCTTTGAAACGCCTCATGGCTCAACATCAAACAGAAGAACCAACTGTGGCTCAAATGGAAGAACTTAAAGTCTTGGTAGCAGATGAATTGACTAAATACGCTTCATCTATGCTTCTTGATCCTGAATATGGACTTCCAGCAACTAAAGCTCTTGATGAAAAAGCTGGTCTTCTCCTTGCTTATGAAAAAACAGGTTATGACACAACAAGCACAAAACGCTTGCCAGACTGCTTGGATGTTTGGTCTGCAAAACGTATTAAAGAAGAAGGTGCAGATGCAGTTAAATTCTTGCTTTACTACGATGTAGATAGTTCAGACGAACTCAACCAAGAAAAACAAGCTTATATCGAGCGTATCGGTTCTGAGTGTGTGGCTGAAGATATCCCATTCTTCCTTGAAATCCTTGCTTACGATGAAAAAATTGCTGACGCTGGTTCTGTAGAATATGCGAAAGTAAAACCACACAAAGTTATCGGTGCTATGAAAGTCTTCTCAGACCCACGCTTTAACATTGATGTCTTGAAAGTAGAAGTTCCTGTTAACATTAAATATGTTGAAGGTTTCGCTGAAGGTGAAGTAGTTTATACACGTGAAGAAGCAGCAGCCTTCTTCAAAGCACAAGATGAAGCAACTAACTTGCCATATATCTACTTGAGTGCTGGTGTATCAGCTAAACTCTTCCAAGATACTCTTGTATTTGCTCACGAATCAGGTGCAAACTTTAACGGAGTTCTTTGTGGTCGTGCTACATGGGCTGGATCAGTTGAAGCATACATCAAAGATGGTGAAGAAGCAGCTCGCGAATGGCTTCGCACAACTGGATTTGAAAACATTGACGAACTCAACAAAGTTCTTCAAACAACAGCAACTTCATGGAAAGAACGCGTGTAGCACTCAGATTGCGAAAAAAACTTCAGTCTAGGGATAGAAATATCTCTAGACTTTTTTTGATGAAATAAAAACAACCTTGAGTTAGTTATCCTCAAGGTTAGATAAAATATATCAGAGGGAATGCAAGTTAATCGTGATATTCTCCACGATTCCACTTGGCATTCTCTTCATCGAAGATATGATCATTGGTAGCTACATCTGGGCTCACTTCAGATAGTTTATCAATTTTCGCAATCAATTCCTCTTTTTCAGGACTTGGTTTGTACTTGGTATTGATAAATTCATCTACAATGTTGTTAATGAAATTGATACCTAGGATAGCACCACCGAAAGCAACAATATTAGCATTGAGATTTTCACGAGCGGAACGAGCAGTCGCAACATCTCCGACAAGTACAACTCGAGTTTCAGGAACTTTATCAGCAGATACAGCAATTCCAACACCTGTACCGCAAAGGGCGACTCCAAAGTCAGCCCGTCCATTGACGACCTCCTCTGCAATTAAGCGACCATAAATCGGATAGTGAGTACGGACGAAATCATAAGTACCAACATCAATGATTTCATGACCTTGTTCTTTTAGGTGTTTTGAAATCTTCATCTTCACATCTGTTACAATGTGATCACAACCGAGAGCAATTTTCATGGGAATACCTCCTAGCAGAGCTTGTTCAGCATATCAATGCGAACTTGGTGACGGCCAGCATCATAGTTGTGCTCAAGAAAGGCTTTGACTATTTCAACTGCTAAAATATCACCTGTAATTCCAGAACCAATTGTAATGATTGGAGTAGAATTGTGTCGAATAGTCATCATGGCAGAGTGTTCATCGGAAACAGCGGCGCAGATAATACCTTTAAACTTATTAGCAGGCATAAAAGAATGTCCAAACTTGTCAAAAAGAATAGCACGAGCTTGCTTATATTTTCTAAACTCTGTAATAGCATTGACAGTAGAATCAACGAAATCCGCAGAACCTTGTGTAGAGTTGAGGTCAATTACTTCATAACCAGAATGAAGCAGATAGTGTTTGACGGTTTCTTTCAGTTGGAAACCATCTTGGTCAGTAGCTAAAATAACTTTCATAAGAACCTTCTTTCTTTAGCTATCCAAAAGCATGCAATGAAATATCATTGTTGACGATATAGAAGATATATTATATCTTCAAATATAGTATAGTCCTTGTAAAATTATTTGTCAAGGATTTATAAAAACTAGCTGAAGAATTTTTTCTCCAGCTAGTTTTGGCATTTATTGATCCAATTTCTGATATCGGTTAAATCATAGTTAATCTCAGATTGATGGGCTACCTGGCTGAGTGTAATAGAAGTCAGGGTTGCAACTAAAGTGTTTTCAATAATATCAAGAGAGTTGGTTACGACGCATCTTTTAGCCTTTTTACTTTCCTTGTTGCCTAAGAATTTTTTTAGAAGATTTTGACTTTCAAAGATTCGATTTTTTCCTTCTATAGCTACAAATACATCGTAAAAGGTGATTTGACTGAGTGGTTTAGAAAGAGCAACGCCTCCATTTTTCCCTCTAACGGATTTAACCAATCCTTCGTTGTCTAATAGTTTTATAATTTTTTTCAAATAAGAATCTGAAACTTCTAGCCGTTCACTCAAGGAAATTGTATTGATATACTTTCCTTCAGGGAGCTGATCTAACATGAGTAAGACATAGACTGACTGTTCCCAACCTGATGACAATCGCATGTTTGTACCTCCATATAAAAAGATAATCATTATCCACAATTACCAGTATAGCCTTTTTTTGTTTTTTTCTCAATACATAGGAGTTTAAAAAAATAATCTTGGAACTTTTTGATAAATCTCTTGACATTCATTTTTAAAAGAGTAGAATAAAAGACAAAAAATATCATCAATATCTTTTGAAAGAAGGGTGAAAAATGAAACGAGGTTCAAATTTTATTTTTTTGATTTCTATATTACTGACCACACTTTTTATGGGGTCGTCTTTTCCAACTGGGAAATATCTTATAGTAGTTGAAAAGACTCCTCCATTATTACTTGGGGGTGTTCGATTTATTATTGCTGGGTTAGTGATGTTGGTATTATCATTTTTATTTGGCAAGGGAGGGACTATCATCCCTAAAAGTCAAGGTAGCAAGATAAAGGGGTTTATATTGGTTGTGACTATCGGGCTCTTACAGACAGCTGGAACCATGGGATTTCTTAATCTTGCCCTAGCTCATGATGTGTCATCATCGATGTCTTCTATTATCTTATTTACGAATCCTCTTTGGTTAGCTTTCTTAGCGCATTTTTTGTTAAAGGATACATTGACTATTCAGAAGATAAGTGCCTTAGTATTAGGTGTGGCTGGAGTTGTTACTTGTATTGGACTAGATGTATCTGCGTTTAGTTTAGGTGCTTTGTTTGCTTTACTTGGTTCATTTTGTTGGTCGGTCAATACAGTTGTCACCAAGAAAATTCCTTTTGATAATGGTCCATGGATATTTACAGCTTGGCAATTGTTATTAGGTGGGGTATTCCTTTACTTATTCTCAATACCTGTGCATGAAAGTTATAACTTTCTAAATTTAGGATTTTGGGGCTGGGTTTGGTTTATATGGTTAATTATTCCTGCGTCTGTTGGTTCGTTTGGACTGTGGTTTTATAGTCTAGGACAAAGGGGAGCAACAGTAGCCAGCAGTTTCTTGTTTTTAGTTCCAGTATTTTCAACTATCTTTTCTATTATGGGCTTACATGAGCCGTTTACATTGAATTTGGTTCTTGGGGGTTCGATGGTTGTATTAGCATTGGTATTAGTAAACTGGAAAGTCAAGGGAGAAGAGGAGTAGTCTATGGAAGTTGGAAATGATATTGTTATTCAAAATGGAACACAATGGAGTTTTGGTAATGGTGTAGCTCAACATTTTGATGAGCATGTTAGACAATCCATTCCTTTATATGATGAAGGACATGACCTTGTTTGTCATCTAAGCGATTTTTTTATTCGTGACCATTCCTTATGTTATGAGCTAGGCTCCGCAACGGGTAACCTGATTGGTAAATTATACCAGCGTCACAAGTTTAAAAAAGAAGTTCGTTTTATCGGGATAGAAGAGATTCCAGAAATGAATCAGGTGGCACAATCGAAATTTTCTGAGCTTGAATTTATAACAAGCTCCGTGGAGGAAGCCAGGTTAGAACCCAGCGATTTAATTATTAGCTATTATTTCCTTCAGTTTATTCTTCTAGACAAGAGACGATAAAAACATGCGGAAAAAAATAAAAAAGTTCTTCGTAAGGGTTTACAAATTATCAGCATTATGATAGAATATAGTCACAAGTTAATACAAGGTGAGTGTTACTAAGTAATATTAGGCATGATCACAGGTGAATTAGAAATCGGATGATTTTCTAGTTCATTTGTGGTCATTTTTTGTACTCATATACCTTTAAGATTTAAAAGGAGGTTGACATGTATCGAATTCTAAATCCAATAAATCACAATGTTTCGCTTGTCAGGAATGATAAAGGAGAAGAAGTGATTGTAATTGGTAAGGGGATTGCATTTGGAAAGAGGAAGGGAGATTTGATTGCTGAACATCAGGTTGAGAAAATCTTTCGGATGAAGACCGAAGAGTCCAGAGAAAACTTTATGGCTCTTCTCAAAGATGTTCCGCTAGATTTTATCACAGTGACTTATGAGATCATTGATAAGCTTTCAAAGAAATATCATTATCCGATTCAAGAATATCTCTACGTAACCTTGACAGACCATATTTACTGTTCTTATCAAGCTCTAGCACAAGGAAGGTACAAGGATAGTAATTTGCCAGATATTTCTGTCAAGTATCCTGTCGCTTTTCAAATCGCAAACGAAGCTTTCGAAATTTACCGCCAGAAGCTAGCAGATCATTTTCCTGAGGACGAAATTATTCGGATTGCTTATCATTTCATCAATGCTGAGGGTGAGAATGAAGTCCAAATGGTTGAATCGATTGATAAGAGGAAAGAAATTCTCAGGAATGTTGAGGAAGTGCTAAAGGGTTATGCAATTCAACGAACCAAAGAGAATAATCATTTCTATGATCGCTTTATGATTCATCTGAATTATTTCTTGGATTATTTGGATAGATCTAGAGATGATAACCAATCTCTTCTTGATATGGAAGATCATATTAAACAATCCTATCCAAAAGCGTTCGAGATTGGTTCCAAGATCTATGATGTGATTACGCAACATACGGGTCTTGATTTGTATAAAAGTGAACGAGTTTATCTAGTTCTACATATCCAACGTTTATTGTCATAAAAATTTATTTAAACTATATAAGGAGAATTCTATCATGAATAGAGAAGAAGTAACATTGTTAGGTTTTGAAATCGTAGCCTATGCTGGCGATGCTCGTTCAAAACTATTGGAAGCCTTGAAGGCTGCTGAAGCTGGTGATTTTGCAAAAGCGGATAGCTTAGTTGAGGAAGCTGGTTCTTGTATTGCAGAGGCTCACCACGCGCAAACAAGTCTATTGACCAAGGAAGCAGCTGGCGAGGATTTGGCTTATAGTGTAACCATGATGCATGGCCAAGACCACTTGATGACAACTATCTTGTTAAAAGATTTGATGCACCATTTAATTGAACTCTACAAGAGAGGAGTTAAATAATGAATAAACTAATTGCATTTATTGAGAAAGGAAAGCCTTTCTTTGAGAAGCTATCTCGTAATATCTATCTTCGTGCTATTCGTGATGGTTTCATTGCAGGTATGCCTGTTATTCTCTTCTCAAGTATTTTTATCTTGATTGCTTTTGTACCAAACTCATGGGGCTTTAAATGGTCTGATGAAGTTGTAGCCTTTCTGATGAAACCTTACAGCTATTCAATGGGGATTCTAGCTCTCTTGGTAGCTGGTACAACAGCTAAGTCATTGACCGACTCAGTAAACCGTAACATGGAGAAAACCAATCAAATCAACTATATGTCAACACTGTTGGCAGCAATTGTTGGTTTGTTGATGTTGGCAGCTGATCCTATCGAAAATGGCCTAGCTACTGGATTCTTGGGGACAAAAGGTTTGCTTTCAGCCTTCCTTGCTGCCTTTGTTACCGTAGCCATCTATAAGGTTTGTGTTAAGAACAACGTCACTATTCGTATGCCTGACGAAGTTCCACCAAATATCTCACAAGTCTTTAAAGATGTGATTCCATTCACTCTCTCAGTTGTTTCACTTTATGCTCTTGATTTACTAGCTCGTCATTTTGTTGGTGCAAGCGTAGCTGAATCAATCGGTAAATTCTTTGCTCCATTATTCTCTGCAGCAGACGGATACCTTGGTATTACCATTATCTTTGGTGCCTTTGCCTTCTTCTGGTTTGTTGGGATTCACGGTCCATCTATCGTTGAACCAGCAATCGCAGCTATTACCTATGCAAATGCCGAAGTCAACTTGAACCTTCTCCAACAAGGTATGCACGCTGACAAGATTCTTACTTCTGGTACACAAATGTTTATCGTTACCATGGGTGGTACAGGTGCGACACTGGTTGTTCCATTTATGTTCATGTGGTTGACCAAATCAAAACGTAACCGTGCAATCGGACGTGCTTCAGTAGTTCCAACATTCTTTGGTGTAAATGAACCAATCTTGTTTGGTGCACCACTTGTATTGAACCCAATCTTCTTCATTCCATTTATCTTTGCTCCAATCGCAAACGTTTGGATCTTTAAATTCTTTATTGAAACTCTTGGAATGAACTCATTTACTGCTAATCTACCATGGACAACTCCAGCTCCACTAGGTCTAGTTCTTGGTACGAACTTCCAAGTTCTATCATTCATTCTTGCTGCTCTTCTAATCGTGGTTGACGTAGTCATTTACTATCCATTCCTTAAGGTCTATGATGAACAAATTCTTGAAGAAGAACGTTCAGGTAAATCTAATGATGAATTGAAAGAAAAAGTTGCTGCGAACTTCAACACTGCAAAAGCAGATGCTATTCTTGAAAAAGCTGGTGTAGAAGCAGCACAAAATACAGTCACTGAAGAAACAAATGTCCTCGTTCTCTGTGCAGGTGGAGGGACAAGTGGTCTCCTTGCGAATGCTTTGAACAAGGCAGCAGCAGAATACAATGTCCCTGTGAAAGCAGCAGCAGGTGGCTATGGTGCTCACCGTGAAATGTTGCCAGAGTTTGATTTGGTTATTCTTGCTCCTCAAGTAGCTTCTAACTTTGAAGATATGAAAGCAGAAACAGATAAACTTGGTATTAAACTTGCCAAGACAGAAGGCGCTCAATACATCAAATTAACTCGTGATGGAAAAGGTGCTCTTGCATTCGTGCAAGCTCAATTCGATTAACGATAGGGACTATAAAACAGTCTCCTATCGTTACGGAAATCGCTATGGCGAATTTCCTAATCGCCTTGTTAATTCGTCGGTAAAAAGATATCGTTTTTACCTCCTCATGTCACAATTCGATTAATAATAGGGACTCTGAAATAGTCTCCTATCGTTACGGAAATCGCTATGGCGAATTTCCTAATCGCCTTGTTAATTCGTCGGTAAAAAGATATCGTTTTTACCTCCTCATGTCACAATTCGATTAATAATAGGGACTCTGAAATAGTCTCCTATCGTTACGGAAATCGCTATGGCGAATTTCCTAATCGCCTTATTAATTCGTCGGTAAAAAGATATCGTTTTTACCTCCTCATGTCACAATTCGATTAATAATAGGGACTGTGAAACAGTTTCCTCTCGTTACGGAAATCGCTATGGCGAATTTCCTAATCGCCTTGTTAATTCGTCGGTAAAAAGATATCGTTTTTACCTTCTCATGTCACAATTCGGTGACTTGGTACAAGAAGTGAGATGGAGAAGGATGGCTCACTGACTCCTCTCCTCTCACTTTTACTTTATTTTAAATCAAGAAATAGGTGAAAAAATGACAAAAACACTTCCAAAAGACTTTATTTTCGGTGGCGCTACAGCTGCTTACCAAGCTGAAGGTGCTACACATACTGATGGAAAAGGACCAGTTGCGTGGGATAAATATCTTGAAGATAACTATTGGTACACTGCCGAACCAGCCAGTGATTTTTACAATCGATACCCAGTCGACCTCAAGTTGGCAGAAGAGTATGGTGTCAATGGCATTCGAATTTCTATTGCCTGGTCACGTATTTTCCCTACTGGTTACGGTCAAGTAAATGCTAAAGGTGTTGAGTTTTATCATAATCTATTTGCAGAGTGTCACAAACGTCACGTTGAGCCCTTTGTAACTCTTCATCACTTTGACACGCCAGAAGCTCTCCACTCAAATGGCGACTTCTTAAACCGTGAAAATATCGAACACTTTGTAGATTACGCTGCCTTCTGTTTTGAAGAATTTCCAGAAGTAAACTATTGGACAACCTTTAATGAAATTGGACCAATCGGTGATGGTCAATATTTGGTTGGGAAATTCCCTCCAGGTATCCAGTACGACCTTGCCAAAGTCTTTCAATCACACCACAATATGATGGTGTCTCATGCACGCGCGGTAAAATTGTACAAAGAGAAAGGCTATAAAGGGGAAATTGGTGTTGTTCACGCCCTGCCTACTAAATATCCTCTAGATCCTGAAAATCCAGCAGATGTTCGTGCGGCTGAGTTGGAAGATATTATTCACAATAAATTTATCTTGGATGCAACTTATCTAGGTCGCTATTCAGCTGAAACGATGGAAGGTGTTAACCATATCTTATCCGTCAATGGTGGTAGCTTGGATCTTCGTGAAGAAGATTTTACAGCATTAGAAGCTGCAAAAGACTTGAATGATTTTCTAGGCATCAACTACTATATGAGTGACTGGATGGAAGCCTTTGATGGAGAAACTGAAATTATCCATAATGGTAAGGGTGAAAAAGGAAGCTCTAAATACCAAATCAAAGGTGTTGGTCGTCGTGTAGCTCCTGACTATGTACCACGTACGGATTGGGATTGGATTATCTACCCTCAAGGTTTGTATGACCAAATCATGCGCGTGAAGAAAGATTATCCGAACTACAAGAAGATTTACATCACTGAAAATGGTCTTGGATATAAAGATGAGTTCGTTGATAACACTGTTTACGATGATGGCCGTATTGATTATGTCAAACAACACTTAGAGGTCTTGTCTGATGCTATTGCAGATAGAGCTAATGTAAAAGGTTACTTCATCTGGTCATTAATGGATGTCTTCTCATGGTCAAACGGTTATGAAAAACGTTACGGTCTCTTCTATGTAGACTTTGAAACTCAAGAACGTTATCCTAAAAAATCAGCTCACTGGTACAAGAAAGTAGCGGAAAGTCAGATTATAGACTAGTAGAATTAGTAATTAGATATAGAATTCTAGTGAGGCAAAAGATGTTCAAAGATTTTATCCAATCTATTTATGAAAAAGTTTATATTATAAATTTTGATAAATGTTCTCAAATACCTTGTTTGACTAATGAGGAGCTGAAAAAACTTGGGAAATGGTATGTCTCTACCGGTAAAGAATGGATTTGCCATTCAGACTATGAGCTGGAAGAATTTAAAAATATCTTTTTAAATTTTATCAGTCCTGAAGAACGGGATAATATCTCCTTTGATTCAGATTTTATGCCGTTTCAACAATCATAAAGAATCTAGGAAACTCTTTGTAAAAATCTTCATCAAAAAATGCGTCATATCAAGATTTTTATTTTCTTGATATGACGCACTTTATATTTTATCAATCCTCAGTTTTATGGTTTAGAAAGAATAATTTTTGTTTGTTTTGAAAGTTGTTCAAACGTTTCTTTGCTCAGTTTAGAATCTGAAACGATGGTATCAATATCAGAGATATTGTAGAAGGTATAAAAATCAAATTTATTGAACTTACTATTGTCAGCTAGTAAGTATTTTTTATTGGAATTGTTGAGGGCGATGCGTTGAGATTCACCTTCCTCTTCACTAAAGGTCGCAATCGCATTGTCCTTAATACCATTACAGCTAACGAAAGCTTTAGAAAATTGAAGATTGGCCAAATTTTGCAAAGTTAGTGTTCCAACAAAGGCTCCAGTAATAGAGCGATAGTTTCCACCAATTAAAATCAAATCTGTTAGTTTTCGTTCGTTTAGGATGAGAAAAACTGGTAAACTGTTTGTTACAACACGAATATTATCGATTGGAAGTTCACGGGCAAAAGATTCCAAGGTTGTCCCTGGGCCGATAAAAATGGTCTCTCCCTCATCAATTAAATGACCTGCAAAACGGCTGATTTCTTGTTTTTCTGCAATCTGCAAGCTTTGTTTTTCAATATTGGAACGTTCATTGTTTAAAATAGAACCTGTGCGAATTTTTTCAGCTCCCCCGTGCACACGAACAAGTAAATCTTTGTCAGCTAACTCTTGCAAGTAGCGTCTAGCAGTCATATCTGATACATCCAAGCGAGTCATGATTTCTTTTACAGTAATAGTTCCTTTTGTATTTACCGTTTCTAGAATATTATCTAGTTTTTCCTGCTTTAACATCCTTATCACCTCTATTTCTATTACTATTTTATCATAAAGTGTTCAATCAATCAATTTAAAAAACAAAAGAAAACAAAAACAAAAATATCATGGTTGTTTTAAACAAGCCATGATATTTGTTATCGCTTCTGAAATAGTTGACTTAGTCCAAACCGTAGTTGTAGTCATCGTCTTGCATGGCTTCAACTTCACCAAGAAGGTAACCATTTCCGACTTGAGAGAAGAAGTCGTGGTTGGAAGTTCCTGTTGAAATACCGTTCATAACGATTGGGTTGACATCATCAGCTGAATCTGGGAAGAGTGGATCTTGTCCTAGATTCATGAGTGCCTTGTTAGCATTGTAGCGAAGGAAGGTTTTGACTTCTTCCGTCCAACCAACACCGTCATAGAGGCTTTCTGTGTAGCCTTCTTCATTTTCATAAAGAGTATAGAGCAGGTCGTACATCCATTCTTTGAGTTTTTCTTGCTCTTCTTCAGGTAATTCATTGAAACCAAGTTGGAATTTGTAACCAATGTAAGTTCCGTGAACAGATTCATCACGAATGATCAGTTTGATGATTTCCGCAACGTTGGCTAGTTTGTTATTACCAAGGTAGTAGAGGGGAGTGAAGAAACCAGAGTAGAAAAGGAAAGTTTCGAGGAAGACACTGGCAACTTTCTTTTCAAGTGGGCTACCGTTTAGATAGATTTCGTTGACAATCTCAGCCTTCTTTTGTAGATAAGGATTGGTATTGGTCCATTCGAAAATTTCTTCAATCTCAGCCTTTGTATTCAAGGTAGAAAAGATAGAAGAGTAAGATTTTGCATGGACAGATTCCATAAATTGGATGTTATTGAAAACAGCTTCTTCATGCGGTGTACGGATATCTGAGCGAAGGGCCTGAACCCCTGTTTCAGATTGCATAGTATCGAGAAGGGTTAAACCACCAAAGACTTTTCCGACCAAGTCTTTCTCCTTGTTTGATAGCTTTCTCCAGTCGTCTAGGTCATTTGACAAGGGAATACGTGTATCGAGCCAGAATTGCTCCGTCAGTTTTTCCCAAGTTGATTTGTCGATGACATCTTCGATGGCATTCCAGTTAATGGCTTTGTAGTAAGTTTCCATTTGAAATCTCTTTCTGTGTTTAGTATTGCGAACTCACAATTATCTCTATTTTATCATAATCCTAGAGTAGTTTCGCACAAAAAGTCGGAAGCCCGACTTTTTTGTTTTTCCATAGTATAGATGCTTATTCCAGCTTAGTTTAGTGTGGTAAATGAATCGCTAATCTGAGAAAATGTAGTTTTCTCAAGCAAAGATTAAATCACACAGCTTTCACATTGGTTAGCACCGACTTCTCCACCATCATCTGTAAAGGTACGGACGTAGTAGATAGACTTGATACCCTTGTTAAAGGCATAGTTACGAAGGATAGACAAGTCACGTGTCGTTTGTTTGTTTTCTTTCTTCCATTCGTAAAGTCCTTTTGGAATGTCACTACGCATGAAGAGGGTAAGTGAAAGTCCTTGGTCCACGTGCTCAGTTGCAGCAGCGTAAACATCAATCACCTTACGCATATCCATGTCGTAGGCAGAAGTGTAGTAAGGAATGGTTTCTGTTGACAAGCCAGCAGCAGGGTAGTAGATTTTACCGATTTTCTTTTCTTGACGTTCTTCGATACGTTGCGTAATCGGGTGGATAGAAGCTGAAACGTCATTGATGTAACTGATAGAACCATTTGGCGCTACAGCAAGGCGGTTTTGGTGGTAAAGACCATCTGCTTGAATCTTGTCGCGAAGTTCAGCCCAGTCAGCAGCACTTGGGATAAAGACATCTTTGAAGAGTTTTTTAACGCGGTCTGATTTTGGAACAAACTCGCCTGTAATATACTTGTCAAAGTAGCTTCCCTTAGCATAGTCTGATTTTTCAAAGTTGTGGAAGGTGATACCACGTTCACGCGCGATATTGTTTGACTCAACCAAAGTCCAGTAGTTCATAAGCATAAAGTAGATGCTTGTAAATTCAACCGATTCAGGCGATCCATATTCAATCAATTGTTGGGCAAGGTAGCTGTGAAGTCCCATAGCACCAAGACCAAAGGTGTGAGCTTGGCTATTTCCATGGTCAATCGTAGGTACAGCCACGATGTGCGAACTATCTGTAACGAAAGTAAGAGCACGAACCATAGCACGGATAGAACGACCAAAGTCAGGTGAGGTCATCATGTTAACTACGTTGGTTGAACCAAGGTTACATGAAACGTCCGTTCCCATTTGAAGGAATTCTTGAGCATCGTTGATCAAGCTTGGTTCTTGGACTTGAAGAATCTCAGAACACAAGTTACTCATGATAATTTTTCCATCAATAGGATTTGCCCGGTTGGCCGTATCGATGTTGACTACATAAGGATAGCCAGACTCTTGTTGCAATTTAGAGATTTCAGTTTCCAAATCACGCGCCTTGATTTTTGTCTTGCGGATATTTGGATTTGCGACTAGTTCATCGTATTTTTCAGTGATATCGATGTAGTTAAACGGCACACCGTATTCAAGTTCTACAGAATATGGGCTGAAGAGGTACATTTCTTCATTTTTACGCGCCAATTCGTAGAATTTATCTGGTACTACAACACCAAGTGAAAGGGTCTTTACACGAACTTTTTCATCAGCGTTTTCTTTCTTAGTTGAAAGGAAGGCGATGATATCTGGGTGAAAGACATTGAGGTAAACAACCCCAGCACCTTGACGTTGACCCAATTGGTTAGAGTAAGAGAAGCTGTCTTCGAAGAGTTTCATGACTGGTACGACACCAGAAGCTGCTCCTTCGTAGCCTTTGATAGGTGCACCAGCTTCACGAAGATTGCTAAGGGTAATCCCCACACCACCACCGATACGTGAAAGTTGAAGAGCTGAGTTGATAGAACGTCCGATAGAGTTCATATCATCAGTTACTTGGATCAGGAAGCAAGATACTAACTCCCCACGGCGAGCACGTCCAGCATTCAAGAAGGAAGGAGTAGCAGGTTGGTAGCGTTGGTGGATGATTTCATTGGCAATATCGATTGCAATAGCTTCATCACCGTCAGCAAAATAAAGGGCGTTGAAGAAGACACGGTCTTCCATACTTTCAAGGTAATATTCACCGTCGTTGGTCTTCAAGGCATATTGATTGTAAAATTTATAAGCAGCCATGAATGATTTGAATTGGAAGCTTTGGTCTTTGATAAATTGAGACAATTCTTCCAAAAACTCTGGACGGTATTTCTTGATAAAGGCTGTTTCGATGTAGTTGTGTTCAATCAGGTAGTTGATTTTATCCTTGATTGAATCAAAAACCATAGTGTTTGGAACTACATTTTCTTTAAAGAAAGCATCCAAGGCTTCTTTATCTTTATGAAGCATGATTTGTCCATTGACAGGACGGTTGATTTCGTTATTAAGACGGAAGTAAGTCACGTCCTCAAGATGTTTTAATCCCATAAAATTTCCCTTATCTAATTACAAAAGAAAGGCCTCTAAGTTAGCCCTAGAAGCAGTTTCTTCTGGATGATGTACTAAGATTATGCTAATTGTTTCAATTTTCCTGGTTGGAAGCCTGAAAAGACTTCAGTTGGTGTTTGGATAACAGGAGCTGCGCTGAAACCGAGCTCTTTAACTTGATCGATGTACTCAGGTTGCTCATCAAGATTGATTTCACGATAAGCGACATTATTACTGTCCAAGAAACGCTTGGTCATCTTACATTGGACACAGTTGTTTTTAGAATAAACGGTTACCATTGTGTAACTCCTCTTTAAAATTTAATTCTATCCTAGTATATCAGAAAATAAATTTTTGTCAATGATTTAAAACTAAATATAGTGGTATATTTTTCTACATAACCTAACAAAACACAATATGTAGTGTTTGTTTTGTAAAATAGTGATAATTATCCTATAATTTGTTTTTTGAAAAACTATATCCTGTGTTTTGTTACATAAGATAGAAGATTTTCAGCAAGTTATCTGAAAGGAAATCGAATAAATCCCATAAAATGCTTGAAAAAAATCCTAGAAGATGATATAATACCAAATTGTAAGGGTTATCACATATAACTCAAAAAAGAAAGAACAAAAGGAGAGTCAAACTATGGCTTCTAAAGATTTCCACGTAGTGGCAGAAACAGGTATTCACGCACGTCCAGCAACATTGTTGGTACAAACTGCTAGCAAATTTGCTTCAGATATCACTCTTGAGTACAAAGGTAAATCAGTTAACCTTAAATCAATCATGGGTGTTATGAGTCTTGGTGTTGGCCAAGGTGCTGACGTAACTATCTCAGCTGAAGGTGCAGATGCAGATGACGCTATCGCTGCAATCTCAGAAACAATGGAAAAAGAAGGATTGGCATAAGGAAAATGACAGAAATGCTTAAAGGAATCGCAGCATCTGACGGTGTTGCAGTTGCAAAAGCATATCTACTCGTTCAACCGGATTTGTCATTCGAGACTGTTTCAGTCGAAGATACAAACGCAGAAGAGGCTCGTTTGGATGTAGCTCTTGAAGCTTCTCAAAACGAGCTTTCTCTTATCCGTGAGAAGGCTGTAGGTACGCTTGGTGAAGAAGCGGCTCAAGTTTTTGACGCTCATTTGATGGTTCTTGCTGACCCAGAATTGATTGGTCAGATTAAAGAAACAATCCGTGCTAAGAAAGTCAATGCAGAAGCAGGTCTTAAAGAAGTGACTGACATGTTCATCACTATCTTTGAAGGCATGGAAGACAACCCATACATGCAAGAACGTGCAGCGGATATTCGCGACGTGACAAAACGTGTATTGGCAAACCTTCTTGGTAAGAAATTGCCAAACCCAGCTTCTATCAACGAAGAAGTAATTGTGATTGCGCATGACTTGACACCATCTGATACAGCTCAATTGGACAAAAACTTTGTAAAAGCTTTTGTAACAAATATCGGTGGACGTACAAGCCACTCAGCTATCATGGCACGTACACTTGAAATTGCAGCTGTATTGGGAACGAATAACATCACTGAAATCGTTAAAGACGGTGCTATCCTTGCCGTTAACGGAATTACTGGTGAAGTCATTATCAACCCAACAGATGAACAAGCGGCTGAATTTAAAGCAGCTGGTGAAGCTTATGCTAAACAAAAAGCTGAATGGGCACTTTTGAAAGATGCTCAAACAGTGACTGCTGACGGTAAACACTTCGAGTTGGCTGCTAACATCGGTACTCCAAAAGACGTTGAAGGTGTTAACAACAACGGTGCAGAAGCTGTTGGACTTTACCGTACAGAATTCTTGTACATGGATTCTCAAGATTTTCCAACTGAAGATGAGCAGTATGAAGCATACAAAGCTGTTCTTGAGGGAATGAATGGTAAACCAGTCGTTGTTCGTACAATGGATATTGGTGGTGATAAGGAACTTCCTTACTTCGATATGCCACATGAAATGAACCCATTCCTTGGATTCCGTGCCCTTCGTATCTCTATTTCTGAAACTGGAGATGCAATGTTCCGTACACAAATCCGTGCCCTTCTTCGTGCTTCTGTTCATGGTCAATTGCGTATCATGTTCCCAATGGTTGCCCTTTTGAAAGAATTCCGTGCAGCTAAAGCAGTTTATGAAGAAGAAAAAGCAAATCTTCTTGCTGAGGGTGTTGCAGTTGCGGATGACATCCAAGTTGGTATCATGATTGAAATCCCTGCAGCAGCAATGCTTGCAGACCAATTTGCAAAAGAAGTAGACTTCATGTCAATTGGTACAAACGACTTGATTCAATACTCAATGGCAGCAGACCGTATGAACGAGCAAGTTTCATACCTTTACCAGCCATATAACCCATCAATCCTTCGCTTGATTAACAACGTTATCAAGGCAGCACACGCTGAAGGTAAATGGGCTGGTATGTGTGGTGAGATGGCTGGTGACCAAAAAGCTGTTCCACTTCTTGTCGGCATGGGCTTGGATGAGTTCTCTATGTCAGCAACATCTGTACTTCGTACACGTAGCTTGATGAAGAAATTGGATACTGCTAAGATGGAAGAGTACGCTAACCGTGCCCTTACAGAGTGTTCAACAATGGAAGAAGTTCTTGAACTTCAAAAAGAATACGTTAACTTCGATTAATGTCATTAACCTTGTAACCTAGTTGCAAGGTTTTTTGATACATTTGGGAATAGTATAGTCTTGTGAAGTCCACTTTTCAATGATGAAGAGGCATGATATAATAGGAGAAACAAATAGAATAAGAGAGAAATCATGTCTAAAGAAATTGATATTGAGTATTACCACCAGCTAGCCTTGCAAAAGCAGAAGGAACACCGTAAAGTTTTAGCCAATCTAAAGAAAAAGCCACCAAAAAATCTAGATAAGATAGCCCAGCAGATTCACCAAGAAGTTTTTGAGGAGATTGATTGCACTGCCTGTGCTAACTGTTGTAAGACATTGGGACCGGACTTTAAAGAAGCGGATATTACACGAATCGCCAAGTATTTTAAGATGAAATTACCAGCTTTTGAAGCGGAGTTTCTGCAGGTAGATGAAGATGGGGACAAGGTTTTTAAATCCATGCCTTGTCCATTTTTAGGAGGAGATAATCTCTGTTCCATCTATGATGTTCGTCCAAAGGCCTGTCGTGAATTCCCTCATACTGACCGCAAAAAGATCCATCAAATCAACCATTTGACGATTAAGAATACTTTGACCTGTCCAGCAGCCTATCTCTTTGTTGAGAAATTAAAGGATAAGTTATAGAGATTTAAAGGATAAAAAATTTCTAATAATAACTAACAATATGAAGGGAGAACTCTGTGCCTAGACCGAAAACAAAAGAGGAGCTAATGCTGGCCTCTAGGGAAAACTATGAAAAGCTCAATCGTTTCATCTCCCAACTAAGTGAAGATGAGCTACAGACTCCATTTGATTTTTCAAGAGACCCAAAGAAAAAAGAAGCTCACTGGAAAAGGGATAAAAATCTACGGGATGTCTTGATCCATCTTTATGAATGGCAGCAGTTACTTTTGACTTGGGTACATTCTAATCAAAAGGGTCATGAGAGACCTTTTCTCCCTGAACCTTATAATTGGAAAACTTATGGACAAATGAATGTTGCTTTTGGGAAGAAGCACCAGAAAACCTCCTTAGAAGAGGCGACTAGACTATTGGCGCAATCACATAGGAAGGTTTTAGAGTTGATAGAAGTTTTTAACAATGACGAACTCTTTACCAAAGGTGTCTATAAGTGGACGGGTGGGACAAGTCTAGGTTCCTATTTTGTCAGTAGCACGTCAAGTCACTATGATTGGGCTAGCAAAAAACTCAAAGCTCATCGGAAGAATTGTAAGGGATAGATGTCCTATTTGAAATTGCAAGAATGAGTTCTTTTAAACGTAATACTCTTCGAAAATCAAATTCAAACTGCGTCAACGTCGCCTTGCCGTACTCAAGTACAGCCTGCGGCTAGTTTCCTAGTTTGCTTTTTGATTTTCATTGAGTATAAGATAAAAGCAAAGGGCTATCAAGTGATGTAGCCCTTTTGAGTTATACAATTAAATTACCATGCAAAAGCTGTCGTTGGAGCATTGAGCGCTTCTAACCACTGTTTATTTTTTACGGGGCAAAGAGTTACGGATATACCTGCCATATCTAGACTGGTCATAAATGTTCCTGATTTTATAAAGGTAATAGTGACTCCTTCAATTTCTAAGAGTTGAAGGAGATCATTGATAAATATGCCCATTTCTAAGTTGCTGGTAGTGCCTAGATTATTTACAAGCAATATAAATTGATCACCCTTTTTCCAATGATAGTGCAATCTTAATTTACTTATAATTTCATTTGCAAGGATTTCCGATGATTGGAATGGGACGATACGATAACCTTCTTCGCCATGTATCCCAATACCATAAGAAATATTTCCTTCTTCCAAGTTAAATAGTGGAAAGGTGGCTTGGGGGAGACTAGCAGATTTCGTTGCAAAGCCAATTGTTGCGATTTCGGGAGCAAGTTCATGACCTAAATCAGTTAGTTGCTCGATGTCGGCACCATTTTGAGCTGCATATCCTAGAACTTTATGAAGTAAAATAGTCCCTGCGAGCCCTCTTCCTCTAATTTGAAATCTATTGCGAGGTTCAATAGAAATATCGTCGTGTGCTAGACTATAGCCGACTTTAATTCCTTCTTTTCTAGCAGTATTAATGGCCCAGCTAAATTCTTTGATGTCTGCTTCGAAATTTTTTACAATGATGAAGACACCGTGACCATTGTTTAAAAAACGAATGGACTCTAAGATTTCAGTTCTTGTAGGAGGAGTAAATAATTGGCCATAGATAGCAGCAGTAAGCATTCCTTCTCCCACATATCCAATATGAGCGGGTTCGTGACCTGAACCTCCACCCGACAATATTGGAACCTGATGAGGATTGCGATTTTTTTGATAGACTAAAGGTAAGGTAGGGTGTTTTTCTAATTCAGGATGACTGCTGACAGTTGCCGAAATGTAACTTGAAATAATTTTCTGTTTATGATTTGAAATAAATGTCATTGTGGTCTCTTTCCAATAATTGTCATGATTAGAAAGTCTGGTTGTGGAACTGGACTTTTTTTATTGACGTAAGCCTTCACGATTTCTGCTAGAGCATGTGAATGATAGTCTAACAAAAAACAAGTATAAGTAGATGAATCGATATCAATCTGACCGTATTCTCTTAAAATTTTTGATACAAGCAAGCGACAGTAGCTGATAAAGTGGTCATAGAAGTTATTTTGCCCTTGAATATCAAAAAGTTGAATATAAAAGTCACGCTCTTGTTCGAAATAAAGAAATAATTCTTGTAATAGTTTTTGGCCCGAAATAAAGTCCAAGTTATTGGTGATATACTCGGTTAAGTCATTTTCAAATATCCAGTCTAGCAGTTCATATTTGTCGAGAAAGTGATTATAAAAGGTCTGTCTACGAATGCCAGCTGATTCCATGATATCTACAATGGAGATTTTGTCAAATTCTCTAGTAGCTAATAGGTCTCTAAATGCCTTGGCAATCCGTTTTTTTGTAATGAGTGATGATGCCATAGGAAGCCTTTCTTTTACTTCCTTCATTTTACCAAAAAAATGTTTTAAACGGGTTTAAAAGTGGACAAATAATAGAATCTGTCCCTTATCAGCCAGCAGTAAAAAATATATAATGAAAGCGAAAACAAAGGTAGATGCCGAAAGGAGTTTCTCATGAAAAAAATTATAAATGAACCGACACAAGTTGTTGATGAAATGTTGCAGGGGTTGTCATTCATGCATGATGACTTGGTAGAACGCTTAGATGGTTTTGATGTCATCGTTAGAAAGGCAGAAAAGACAGGAAAAGTTGGACTCATTTCAGGTGGAGGTTCAGGACATGAACCAAGTCATGCTGGATTTGTAGGAGATGGAATGTTGTCTGCTGCCATTTGTGGAGCAGTCTTCACTTCACCTACTCCGGACCAAATTTTAGAAGCCATTAAGGCGGCTGATGAAGGTGCTGGGGTCTTTATGGTCATCAAGAACTATTCTGGTGACATTATGAACTTTGAAATTGCACAAGAACTTGCTGAAATGGAAGGTATTGATGTAGCAAGCGTTGTGGTTGATGATGATATTGCTGTTGAAAATAGTCTCTATACCCAAGGCCGTCGAGGTGTTGCAGGTACTATATTAGTCCATAAAATTTTGGGTGATGCGGCTCGTTCTGGTAAATCATTACCTGAAATGAAGGACTTAGCCGATAAACTTGTCTTAGAAATAAAAACAATTGGACTGGCCTTGTCTGGAGCAACCGTACCTGAAGTTGGTAAACCAGGATTTGTTCTAGAAGATGATGAATTTGAATATGGAGTTGGTATTCACGGTGAGCCTGGATATAAAAAAGAGAAAATGCAACCTTCCGCACAATTGGCCTCAGAATTGGTTGAAAAATTATCTGAAGGTTTCCAACTTAAAGCTGGAGAACGCTATGGCCTTCTCATCAATGGTTTAGGAAGCACTCCTCTTATGGAACAATACGTATTNGCAAATGATGTGGCTAAATTACTCCATGAAAAAGGTGTTGAGTTGGCGTTTAAGAAAATTGGAAACTATATGACATCAATTGATATGGCTGGCTTGTCATTAACATTGATTCGATTGGCAGATGATGAGTGGTTGGATGCTCTAAATGCACCTGTTACTACACCAGCTTGGTAGAACTCAAGGAGGAAATGTCGTATGAATGCTGAACAAGCTCTTGAATGGATGAAACTTTTTAATGAAAAGATTCAAGAACAGAAAGATTACCTTAGTGAGCTAGACACCCCTATAGGAGATGGAGACCACGGTGGAAATATGGCGCGTGGAATGGCTGCAGTTATGGAAAACTTAGAAGGAAAGCAATTTGAAACCAGCAGTGATGTTTTTAAGCTTGTCTCAATGCAACTACTGAGTAAGGTAGGCGGTGCTTCTGGTCCCTTGTATGGCTCTGCTTTTATGGGCATGGCCAAGGCTGATTCTAATTCGAAAATAGAGGAAATCTTACAAAGCGGTTTGGATATGATTGTCAAACGTGGGAAAGTAGAAGTTGGAGAAAAGACAATGGTTGATGTTTGGACTCCTGTTATTGCTGCTTTGTCTGCTGGTCAATTGACTCAAGAGGTTATTGATAAGGTAGTGAATGCTACCAAAGATTTACTTGCAACTAAAGGAAGGGCATCTTATGTAGGAGAACGTTCTCTTGGACATATTGATCCTGGATCATTCTCATCAGGATTACTCTTTACTGCTCTTTTAGAAACTGGGGTGGTTTAATGGGAAGTATTGGTCTTGTTATCGTTTCACATTCCAAACACATTGCAGAAGGTGTCGTTGAACTGATTAGTGAAGTAGCTAAAGATGTTCCGATTACTTATGTAGGAGGAACCGAAGATGGAGGAATTGGAACGAGTTTTGATCAAGTAGATAGGGTTGTTTCCGAAAATCCAGCAGATACTTTATTAGCTTTTTTTGACCTAGGTTCTGCTAAAATGAACTTAGAAATGGTGGCTGATTTCAGTGATAAAAGTATCATCATCAACAGGGTTCCAATTGTAGAAGGTACCTATACTGCAGCTGCTCTTCTTCAGGCTGGTGCAGAATTGTCAGTTATTCAAACACAGTTGGCGGAGCTTGAAATCAATAAATAAGGAATTTTACTATAACTCTTTTTATAGGTGGGCTATTGATTATCTCAACTATCAAATTTTAAGTAAATAATTTCAAAATCAGAAAGGGATTGCTTTATGCAGTTCCTTTTTAATGTAAAAGGAGTGGAATCATAGCGTTTCTAAATTGTTAATACTCTTCGAAAATCAAATTCAAACCACGTCAACGTCGCCTTGCCGTACTCAAGTACAGCCTGCGGCTAGTTTCCTAGTTTGCTCTTTGATTTTCATTGAGTATAATAATTCAAAACTGATTGTGATGGGACTATTCTAGCTTTAGAATACTTTAAAAATTAAAATTTAAGGCAATCAATAGCTTAGAATAGTGCGAAAACATTTAGTTTATAGGAATTCTAGGTCTAGAATTACATAGATATTTATGAAGTTAAGGTATTCGATAGTTAGGATTGTTCTATTCTGAAAGATTTAAGCTGTCAATTGTATAGGATCGTGTTTTACCAATGAATTTTGTTGAAAGATTCCTTGTTTTATGGTAGTCTAAATTAAAAGAAAGCCCTACCATTATATTTGTATCTTTAATCTGACTTGGTTTAGGTCTAGAAGAAGGATAGATCTTTTTGGGATTTTAAATAACAATTATATTTTCACTTGCAAAAAATGTATTTCAACTTTATCTAATGTAGAAGAAGGAAATATCATGAAATGCTTATGACTTGTTTGAAAGAGAATGTAAACTAAGAATGGATTCACTTTATATATTAGGAGTAGGTAGATGAGTAATCTAGAGTCAATTCGTAAAGCACATATCATCGTGTGGGGTGCTTATCTATTTTTATCATTAAGGACGCCGCTAATTAGCAGCACTGAGTATTTCTTGCTTATTTTTTTAGCGTTTCTCTATTCAATAGTATCGTTACCTATATACTCTGTTAAGAGTAAAATAGTATCTATTTGTCTGGCTATAAACTCAATTCTGTTAATTAGTTTCCCGATTTTAATCAATAAATATTTCCCAGGAAAGGTTTCTACTTATATCGTATTAATCAGTATTTTTATCCTGGAGTTCTTAATCTTTAATATAATTGGTAAAGATTTTGATACTAGATTAGCTAGTGAGTATAGGAAAATCAGTCAGTTTAAAAGTAAGATGTCTCAATCTCCTTGGATAAAATATTTAGAGATTTCTAGTTTTATATTAACNATATTTCCATTTATTCTTCATGGTACAGTTGCTAATCGTGTATTGACTCTTATCTTTTTGATAAAAATTTGTGTAGATACGACGATAAAGGTTCTATTAAACAGAATTTTTAAGACAAGTAAGGTAATGAAAAGGAGGATATTTTCTCTTTTTGTACTAGATTTGATTGTCTATATATTTTTAGGTTATGTTTTAGTGATACAAAAAGACGAATATCTGTTTTCAATTCTACTAATTTTTTCTAATTTTTCACTTCCCTTTATCAGAGAAAAAGAGTATGACTTATTTAAAAATAAGAAATGAGATAAATATGGTTAAATCTTACTTCTCTTTAAAATCAAATAGTGAAAGGATAGCTTATCTAGGTAACAAAGTGCTTTAAACGCAGTCGACGATTACTTGTTAGGAAACTATTCTAACCATGCTATATGAAAAAAGGAGTATTTTGATGGAGCTTGTATTACCAAACAACTATGTTGCGATTGATGAAGAAGAGATGATGCATCTTGATGGGGGATTATCTCTACATAAAGACGGGGTAATGTTATAGTAAACGTAGCCACTGCTTATTTTATGGGGAATTAGATATGTTTAAACTAAGTGATAAAGTTAGACTAATATTTGCTCTTTTAGGAGTAAGTTCCATATTGATTAGTATGTATCTTATACCTTTTATTAAAACTGAGAATAAAGTTTGGGAAATACTTTTATTTATATTAGGTGTATTGCTAATTGGAATTGCGTTACTAAATCCCCAAAAAATTAAATTTTAGAATAGTATTAGTGAGCACGTAATCATTTATTGATTGGATTTTTTAATGCTATTGATGAATGGGATGGCAAAAGTGACAATAAATTAAGGACAGGATGATAGTATTATAATGGTTGTTTTAATTTTGATGGTTGTGGTATTTCTGTATTATGTAATTACAGAGTATTTTCAGAATAGTTATATTGACTGTATACTATTTCTAACATTGCTGATTTCTCATTTGATATGGAATTACTATTTTTTGCCCATTGAAGTCTTAGTAGCATTAAGTGGAGTAAATTTGTTGTCAAGATTTTTCAAAAAAAAGAGAAGCCAATAGATTTGCTAGTGGATTATTAAGATGAAAGGTAAAATTGGAATATTTAAAATGAAACATTTTTTTGCAGGAATTGGTGAGATAAGATTTAGTAGTTATCTATTGTCTCTATGTGTAGGACTAGCCCCTCTTTTTCATATCTATGTAATAGGCTCTGAAATGAGTTTTGTGAAAATAGTGTTATCTATTTTGGGAATTATATTTGTTTGTATTTTAACTATCGCTCGAATTTATAGGAGATTTTTCTATAATTCACTAGAATAGTATGGGTTAGTTAATCAATTAGAACTATTATTCTTTGTGATACTATACTACTTTTAAGTTTTAACATTGGACAGCTGGCTGAAGTGAAAGTTGTTTATCTTAGGAAGGAAACTCAATGCCATACAAATTTCTACTTTTCGACCTTGACCACACTCTTCTTGATTTTGATGCTGCTGAGGATGTGGCTCTAACGCAACTCCTAAAAGAAGAAGGAATTGCAGATATTCAGGCTTATAAAGACTATTATGTTCCTATGAACAAGGCTCTCTGGAAGGACTTGGAGCAAAAGAAAATTAGTAAACAAGAGCTGGTCAACACGCGCTTTTCTCGTCTATTTGCTCACTTTGGACAGGAAAAAGACGGTAGTTTTCTAGCCCAGCGTTACCAATTTTACCTCGCCCAGCAGGGGCAAACTTTTTCAGGCGCTCATGAACTCTTGGATAGCCTTATCGAGCGAGATTATGAGCTGTATGCTGCAACAAATGGCATTACTGCCATTCAGACAGGGCGTTTGTTTCAATCTGGTCTGGCACCTTATTTCAATCAAGTCTTTATCTCTGAACAATTGCAAACACAAAAGCCTGATGCTCTCTTTTATGAAAAGATTGGTCAGCAGATTGCAGGGTTTAGCAAAGAGAAAGCACTGATGATTGGAGATTCCCTAACCGCCGACATTCAAGGTGGCAATAATGCTGGGATTGACACTATCTGGTACAATCCTCATCGCGTTGAAAATTACACACAAGCCCAGCCGACTTACGAAGTCCATTCTTATAAAGACTTGCTGGATTGCTTAGATAAACTGTAAAAAGTGGTTTAGACAGCCACTTTTTGCTATAATAGAGGCAGTAAAAACGAAGGAGTCGGCTATGGAACACTCGTCTTGGCATGCTTTGATTAAGGCGCAATTACCTGAGGGTTATTTTGCGAAAATCAATCAGTTTATGGAGCAGGTCTATTCTCAGGGAACTGTTTATCCACCTAAGGAAAAGGTTTTTCAGGCTCTCTTGTCCACACCCCTAGAAGACGTGAAGGTGGTGATTTTAGGACAGGATCCTTATCATGGGCCAGGTCAGGCGCAGGGCTTGAGTTTTTCTGTTCCTGACTCTATCCCAGCTCCGCCATCCTTGCAAAATATCTTGAAAGAATTGTCAGATGATATAGGAGTTAAGAAATCCCATGATTTGACGGCTTGGGCTGAGCAAGGAGTCTTGCTTCTTAATGCTTGTTTGACTGTTCCTGCTGGTCAGGCCAACGGTCATGCTGGGCAGATATGGGAGCCATTTACAGATGCTGTGATTCAGGTGGTCAATCATCTAGATAGGCCGGTGGTCTTTATACTTTGGGGAGCCTATGCACGCAGGAAGAAGGTATTAGTTACCAATCCTCAGCACTTGATTATCGAATCAGCTCATCCCAGTCCTTTATCGGTTTACAGAGGATTTTGGGGTTCCAAGCCTTTTTCAAAGGCCAATGCTTTTTTAGAAGATACAGGACAAGAGCCAATCGATTGGCTTAGATAAGGAGAAAATATGCCTCAGTTAGCGACGATTTGCTACATTGATAACGGGAAAGAACTGCTCATGCTCCATCGTAATAAGAAGCCTAATGATGTCCACGAAGGCAAATGGATTGGTGTGGGTGGGAAGCTAGAGCGAGGAGAGACGCCTCAGGAATGCGCGGCGCGTGAAATCCTCGAAGAGACAGGGCTCAAAGCCAAGCCAGTTCTAAAAGGTGTCATCACTTTTCCTGAATTCACGCCAGATTTAGACTGGTACACCTATGTTTTTAAAGTGACGGAGTTTGAAGGGGACTTGATTGATTGCAACGAGGGAACGCTAGAATGGGTTCCTTATGACGAGGTTTTGAGAAAGCCGACTTGGGAAGGTGACCATACCTTTGTTGAGTGGCTTTTAGAAGATAAACCCTTCTTTTCAGCCAAGTTTGTTTATGATGGGGATAAATTGTTGGATACCCAAGTCGATTTCTATGAATAAAGGAGAAAGCAGATGCTACTAATCAAAAACGGTCGTGTAATGGATCCCAAGTCTGGTTTGGATCAAGTGTGTGATGTCTTAGTCCAAGATGGGAAAATTGTCAAAATTGCGCCTGAGATCACGGAAGAAGGAGCAGAAATCATAGATGCTACAGGTCTTGTAGTTGCTCCTGGCTTGGTCGATATTCATGTTCATTTCCGTGAACCTGGTCAGACCCACAAGGAAGATATCCATACTGGTGCCCTAGCAGCCGCTGCAGGTGGTTTTACAACTGTTGTCATGATGGCTAATACTAGTCCAACCATTTCAGACGTTGAGACTTTGCAAGAAGTTCTCCAGTCAGCTGCCAAGGAGAAGATTAATGTCAAGACGGTTGCGACCATTACTAAAAACTTTAATGGGCAAGACTTGACTGACTTTAAGGAACTTTTAGAAGCTGGAGCAGTTGGATTTTCAGATGATGGCATTCCACTTGAAAGCAGTAAAGTTGTCAAGGAAGCCATGGAGGAAGCCAAAAAGCTTAATACCTTTATTAGTCTCCATGAGGAAGATCCAGGTTTGAACGGTATTCTTGGCTTTAATGAAAACATTGCTAAAGAACATTTCCATATCTGTGGTGCAACTGGGGTGGCTGAGTATGCTATGATGGCGCGTGATGTCATGATTGCCTATGCAACCAAGGCCCATGTTCATATTCAGCATTTGTCTAAGGAAGAAAGTGTTAAAGTAGTGGAGTTCGCTCAAGGTTTGGGAGCGCAAGTAACAGCAGAAGTAGCGCCACAGCATTTCTCTAAGACAGAAGCGCTCCTTTTGACACAAGGTAGCAATGCTAAGATGAATCCGCCGCTTCGTTTGGAATCAGACCGTCGTGCCGTGATTGAAGGTCTCAAGTCAGGTGTCATCACAGTTATCGCGACTGACCACGCGCCTCATCATGCAGATGAGAAAAATGTCGAAGATATTACCAAAGCGCCATCTGGTATGACTGGTTTGGAAACATCTCTTTCTCTCGGTTTAACTTATTTGGTGGAAGCTGGTGAGTTAAGCCTGATGGAATTACTTGAAAAAATGACCTACAACCCATCCAAGCTTTACAACTTTGAAGCAGGTTACTTGGCTGAGAATGGTCCAGCGGACATCACTATTTTTGATGCTAAGGCTGACCGCCTTGTGGACTCCCATTTTGCTTCAAAAGCAGCTAATTCACCATTCATCGGTGAAACTTTAAAAGGGCAGGTTAAATATACCATCTGTAAGGGACAAATTGTCTATCAAAACTAGGTGGGAGTCTGCTCTGTAAACAAAAAGAATAGAGAGCCTATATGTACCAAACCCATCATTTTAAAGACAAGTTTATCTTATTTTTAAAGATATTTTTCCCTATCCTGATTTATCAATTTGCAAATTATTCTGCCTCCTTTGTTGATACGACTATGACAGGTCAATACAATACCATGGACTTGGCTGGTGTGTCTATGGCAACCAGTATCTGGAATCCTTTCTTTACCTTTCTAACAGGGATTGTATCGGCCTTGGTGCCCATCATTGGTCACCATCTTGGTCGAGGTAAAAAGGAAGAAGTTGCGTCAGATTTTTACCAGTTCATCTATCTGGCCTTGGGCTTATCCGTGCTCTTGCTGGGGATGGTGCTTTTCTTGGCACTACCAATCTTGAATCATATCGGACTAGAAGCGGCAGTAGCAGCAGTAGCGGTTCGTTATCTCTGGTTTTTATCTATCGGGATCATCCCCTTGTTGCTCTTTAGTGTCATCCGATCCTTGCTGGATTCGCTAGGGCTAACCAAACTGTCCATGTACCTCATGCTTTTGTTGCTTCCTCTCAATAGCGGATTTAACTATCTCTTGATTTACGGGGCCTTTGGTGTTCCAGAGTTGGGAGGTGCTGGCTCTGGTTTAGGTACTTCATTGGCTTATTGGGTCTTGCTGGGAATTTCTGTTCTGGTTTTATTTAAACAGGAGAAGTTCAAAGCCTTATATCTTGAGAAACGCATTCCTCTTAATATGGATAAAATCAAGGAAGGGCTTCGTTTAGGTCTTCCTATAGGGGGAACTGTCTTTGCGGAAGTGGCTATCTTTTCCGTGGTTGGCTTGATTATGGCTAAGTTCTCGTCCTTGATTATCGCTAGTCACCAGTCAGCTATGAACTTTTCAACTCTCATGTACGCCTTTCCCATGAGTATTTCATCGGCTATGGCCATTGTCGTTTCTTATGAAGTGGGAGCCAAACGATTTGATGATGCGAAAACTTATATTGGTCTAGGAAGATGGACTGCCCTCATTTTTGCGGCCTTCACCTTATCCTTCCTTTACATTTTTCGAGGAAATGTGGCTAGTCTGTATGGTAACGACCCAGAATTTATCGATTTGACAGCGCGCTTTTTGACTTACAGTCTTTTCTTCCAGTTAGCAGATACCTTTGCGGCACCGCTTCAGGGAATTTTACGGGGTTATAAGGATACAGTTATTCCTTTTTACCTTGGTTTGATTGGTTATTGGGGCGTAGCAATCCCAGTGGCTATGGTATTTGATTCCTTAACAGATTTTGGAGCTTATTCTTACTGGATCGGTTTGATTATTAGCCTAATTGTGAGTGGGGCGCTCTACCGTTGGCGTTTAACTGTGATTATGAAGAGATTTGAATCTTTAGCAAAATTTAAATGACATAGTCAATTAGTTTTAAAAAAGCGCTCTAAACATTCAAAAATATTTGGGACTTCCCTTAATAAATCCGTCACTTTCTTTTTCAATATAGCCCAAGCTTGCTCAATAGGATTCAAATCTGGTGAATAGGGCGGTAGGGGTAAGAAAAAGTGTTTATCTTGGATGCAGAGTTCATCCAAGATGTTCTTGGGATGAAAACTAGCATTGTCCATGACAATGACATGAGGTGTCTTTAAAGCAAGCAGGAGTTGCATTTTGAACCACTCCATAAAAAAGTCGCTCGTCATCGTCTCTTCGTAAGTCATTGGAGCGATTAACTCATCATTTGTTAGCCCTGCAACCAAAGAAATCCTCTGATATCTTCTTCCAGATACTTTACCTCTTATTAACTGACCTTTTAAAGAGCGACCATATTCTCGATAAAAATAAGTATCGAATCCTGTTTCATCAATATAAACAGGTGCTAGATGCTTTAAACTATTAAAACTTTTAAGAAATAAAGCTACTTTTTCTGCGTC
>NZ_RJPX01000026.1:0-27974 GCF_003944325.1 Streptococcus mitis
GGGGGGTAATTGTTCAATAAAGGTAAATATAGATACGCTTTTTGTAAATAAGGTAAATAGCATGCTATACTGTAACCGTAAACAATAAAAATTTAAAGGAGATTTTTGATGATGAAGTCAAAAACAGTTTTAGTAACCAGCCTAGCGGCTGCAACATTTGGTCTTGTCTCTCTTGTAGACACAGCAGGAGTTCTACCTTTTTCAGCACAAACGGTGCAGGCTGACACAACTCAGGCTTCTCTTGATGTAAAAGCAGAGGTGCTTGGGGATAAGCATCTTGTCTTAAAAATTAAGGCGACTTCTTTTTTGGAAGAGCCTGAAGATATCGTTCCCACGTTATTTAGTGCCGATACACATGAACAAGTTTGGGGCTATAGAGGTCCAGAATTTGGTGAAGTGAGCAAAGAGAAAGGGCTTGAGAAAGATTTTTATTATGTACCTTCTAAGCATGTAAGTGTTAATAAGTTTGAAAAGTTACCAGATGGGAAGTATTACTTTGAATTTCGCCATCAGTATCTAAGGGGTCAAAAGTTTTTAGGAAGGTCAAATCTTATTACTGTTAAAGATGGAAAATATGTAAAAGATGAAGCAAGTTTAACTACACAGCCAGCAGAGAGTTCTAAGGTAGCAGAGGGTTCTAAGCCAGTAGAGAATTCTAAACTGGTTGATAATGCACAAGCTGTAGAAAGTACAAAATCAGTTGGAAATTCTAAAACTAATCAAAGTCCAAAATCAACTTCTAATAGGGTTCAATCTGGCTGGTCAGGTTCGTCCTACTACCAAAATGGTACTAAAGTTACTAGTAAGTGGATTTTTGATAAAAACTATAATTCCTACTTCTACCTAGATGCTTCAGGTAACTTTGTCCAAAATTCTTGGGTAGGAAACTATTACCTTAAATCAGGTGGTTACATGGCTAAGAGTGAGTGGATTTTTGATAAGAACTATGGTGCCTACTATTATCTAACGTCTGAGGGAAGCTATTCTTACAGTACTTGGGTTGATAGTTATTATGTTAAATCAAATGGCAAGATGGCTACAAAAGAGTGGATTTTTGATAAGAACTATGATTCATACTACTACTTAACATCAGAAGGCAGCTATGCGCGTAACACATGGGTAGGTGACTATTATCTCAAGTCAAATGGTAAGATGGCAGTCAACGAACGTACCCCAGATGGTTATCAAGTGGATGAATCAGGTAAGTGGGTTAAATAAAATAAAAATAGTGAAAGGAATTAGCACAGGCTGGTTCCTTTCTCTTAGATAAGGGAGTAATATGAAAAAGTTTTTATTAGCCACAACGCTTTTACTGACACTGGTTTTGGGAGGCTGTCAGTATCTACCTTGGAACAAAAGCTCGGAAACACCATCTGCTTCAACATCAGATACATCTGTAGCGACACCAGAGATAGATTACAGCCAATATAACAAGGTTCTCGATGACTATGAAAAAGTAACCAAAGGTATCTTTCCTACAGGTATGGAGGTCAATCCTTTGGCTAGTCAAGTGAAGTCTTCTCAAGGTTTTTACACAGATGTGGTTTACCACAATACAGATTTGAATAACGACGGAGTGGATGAACTCTTGCTTGCTCTTGAAATGAAGAGTGGTGAAAAGAGTTTGCTTGATATCCGTACTTTGAAAGATGGAAAGGTGATCCGTCTGACCAATCAAGAAAATCGTTTAGACCAGATTGGTGAGAGAATGACAGTCGGTATTTTGCCAGACAATTCTCTGCTTTATCGTGGGGCTGGTACAGCAACGAGTCATATCTATACACACTATCAATTTAGTGAAGATGGACAGTCTTTGGTAAAGGGTAAGGAGGCTCAAGAACTAGCGGATCTTGGGGTCGGTTCTCCCATTTCTCTAGAGACCTTAAGCTGGAAGTCTGTTTCAGATAAGATTCCTGGAGGGGCAAGTGCAGACAAGGGTACAGCTGAGACAGCATCTTCAACTAGCAAAACTGCATCTGGGAAAATGGATATTAATGCCATAAAAAATGGAGATTTTTCTAGTATTGAGGGAAAATGGAGTAAAGGTAATGGAGGAGAAGATTTAGTTTTTAGTAAGGATGGGCTAGTGGCTCCAGAACAGTTTACAGTTGAAGTTGCAGAATCGGAAATAGTAAATGATTTTCTACGAGCTCGCTATTCAGGTCCAGCTTTTGGAGTCTTTATTCAATTCATACCAGCAGGAGTTAGAATACCTGACGAGACATCTATGGATGGAATAATATCAGACGCTTCGGATATTAGTAAAGATAGAATCATCTATCGTGCTTCATTTCCAGTACATAATAAACCAGAACAATTCTTATATCGTGTAGACTAGGAGTGAAACAGATTGATTTAAATAATAGTACCCCACGCACATGGGGATGCCCAGTCTTTCTTTTACCGAGTCAAATAAGATTTTTCCAGTAACACATTGACAAAAGCCAACATTTTTTGTAAAATAAGAATCAATTAAATACCAACACCGAATGAAGTTTAATAGAAGTGGAGAAACGTTTGATTTTCCATGACTGTAAATGGACGGAACTCTGGAGAGACCGTAAAGGCACCGAAGGGGCAAGGCAGGCAACTGCTCAAACTCTCAGGTAAAAGGACAGAGCTAGGATAGACCGCTTTTTAGCATTTATCTAAGCATTCCAGAGTACATGTGTTTTGCATGTGCTCTTTCTTTTGGGGTTGAAAAGATAGGAGAATAGAATGTTAGAATTGCTTAAATCAATCGATGCTTTTGCTTGGGGACCTCCCCTCTTGATTTTATTGGTCGGAACAGGGATTTACCTTACTGCTCGTCTAGGACTCTTGCAGGTTTTGCGTTTGCCTAAGGCCTTCCAGCTTATTTTTATCAAGGACAAGGGACACGGTGATGTATCTAGCTTTGCGGCACTGTGTACAGCTCTAGCAGCGACAGTTGGTACGGGAAATATTATCGGGGTGGCGACAGCTATCAAGGTCGGTGGCCCAGGAGCCCTCTTTTGGATGTGGATGGCTGCTTTCTTTGGCATGGCTACCAAGTATGCGGAAGGACTCTTGGCTATCAAATATCGAACTAAGGACGACCATGGTGCAGTAGCGGGAGGACCAATGCATTATATCCTTCTAGGGATGAGCGAAAAGTGGCGACCACTTGCTATCTTCTTTGCTATCGCAGGTGTCTTAGTAGCTTTATTGGGAATCGGGACCTTCACCCAAGTCAACTCGATTACAGAATCTATCCAAAATACAACGACTATTTCGCCAGCTATCACAGCTCTCGTTTTGTCTGTCCTAGTAGCGATTGCCGTCTTTGGCGGACTCAAGTCTATTTCTAAGGTGTCAACAGCTGTTGTTCCTTTTATGGCGATTATTTACATTTTAGGGACCTTGACAGTTATTTTCTTCAACATCGGGAAACTCCCAGCTACAATTGCTTTAATCTTGACATCAGCTTTTAGTCCAGTTGCTGTGGTAGGTGGATTTGCTGGTGCTAGCATTCGGATGGCTATTCAAAATGGTGTGGCGCGTGGTGTGTTCTCAAACGAATCTGGTCTGGGTTCTGCTCCCATTGCAGCTGCTGCGGCTAAGACAAACGAACCAGTAGAGCAAGGTTTGATTTCCATGACAGGAACCTTTATTGATACCCTCATCATTTGTACTCTAACTGGTTTGACCATCTTGGTAACTGGAGTATGGAATAGTGACTTGAATGGAGTGGCTTTGACTCAGTCAGCCTTCTCAACAGTCTTTTCACACTTTGGACCTGCCCTCTTGACCATCTTCCTTGTACTCTTTGCCTTTACGACGATTTTAGGTTGGAACTATTATGGAGAACGCTGTTTCGAGTTCCTCTTTGGGGTTCGCTTTATCTGGCTCTACCGTGTGGTTTTTGTACTCATGGTCTTGTTGGGAGGATTTATCGAGTTGGATATGGTTTGGATTATTGCAGATATCGTCAATGCCTTGATGGCTCTGCCAAACTTGATTGCCCTCTTAGTTTTATCACCAGTCGTCATTGCTGAGACTAAAAAGTATTTTGATAAATAATGAAATCACACAGATTGTGTGGTTTTTTACTTTCATAAAGAATTTTTATCAGTGCAATTTAAAATATATATTATGCAAGGTATAGAATCTGTGATAGACTAGGTTTCAACAAAATGAAAAGAGGTTTTATGATGACAACATTTACAATCCATACAGTAGAATCAGCACCAGCAGAAGTGAAAGAAGTTCTTGAAACAGTACAAAAAGACAACAATGGCTTTATTCCAAATCTAATCGGACTCTTGGCTAATGCACCTACTGCCCTAGAAGCCTACAGAACTGTCGGAGCTATCAACCGTCGCAATAGCTTAACACCAATTGAACGTGAAGTAGTGCAAATCACAGCAGCTGTAACAAATGGCTGTGCCTTCTGCGTCGCAGGTCACACAGCCTTTTCAATCAAACAAATCCAGATGAATGATGACCTGCTTCAAGCCCTTCGCAACTGCACTCCGATTGAAACAGATCCTAAATTGGACACCCTAGCTAAGTTTACCTTGGCAGTCATCAATACCAAAGGGCGTGTAGGAGATGAAGCCTTGGCTGAGTTTCTAGAAGCTGGATACACCCAACAAAATGCCTTGGATGTAGTCCTTGGTGTCAGCCTAGCAAGTCTTTGTAACTATGCCAATAACCTAGCCAATACCCCAATTAACCCAGAATTGCAACCTTATGCTTAATCCTTATCTGAGTAAAAAATGAAGTCTGAAATAATCGGACTTCGTTTTTTTAAGTCCTCATTTAAGCGCTTTTATGCTATACTGAAACTAACATGATTATTGGAGGTTAGTATGAAAAAACTCCCCTTAGTATTTTCTGGTTGCTTGCTCGGTTTAGCAGGAGCTGGGAATCTCGTTTTAGATACGTTGCCGGTTCTGTCACATCTTTTTAGTCTGACAGGTTTGATTTTGTGGATATTCTTTCTGATTCTTCATTTGCTCAATTGGAAAGAAACCAAGCAAGAATTGACCAAGCCCCCTCTTTTGTCAGGGATGGCAACCTTTCCCATGGCGGGGATGATTTTATCTACCTATGTCTTCCGCTTGTTTCCTCATTTTCCTTTAGTAGCGCAAGGGATCTGGTGGTTTTCATTTCTCTTGGATTTGGCCTTGATTGCTGGTTTCACCATCAAATTTGCCTGTCCTGGTCGGAGGGTTCATGCTACTCCTAGCTGGACGGTTCTCTATGTGGGAATAGCAGTGGCAGCCTTGACTTATCCACTGGTAGGCATCATCGAAATTGCCTATGCGACCTTGAGTTTTGGATTTCTCTTGACCTTCTATCTCTATCCCCGTATTTATAGCAATTTAAAGAAACATCCACTCCCACTAGCCATGCTTGGACAAGAAGGGATTTACTGTGCTCCTTTCTCTCTACTCTTGGCTTCCCTGGTTCGAGTTGGAGGAGCTAGCCTACCGACTTGGGTCTTAATCGTTATGATTTTATCTTCTCAATCCTTCTTTTTCTTTGTTTTAACTCGCCTGCCCAATATTTTAAAACAAGGTTTTCAACCAGCCTTCTCAGCCCTTACCTTCCCGACCATTATCACAGCTACCTCGCTCAAGATGGCTCAAGGAATCTTGAAACTTCCATTTCTGGATTATCTGGTAGTGGCAGAAACCGTTATATGCCTAACTATTTTATTCTTTGTATTAGGCGCTTATCTGATTTGGTTACGAAAAAAGGTCTAGCTAGAAATAGCTAAACCTTATTTTTTATGGTTTGATAACTTCAGCGCCACCCATGTATGGACGAAGAACTTCTGGGATGGTCACAGAACCATCCTCATTTTGGTAGTTTTCAAGAATAGCAGCCACTGTACGTCCAACTGCAAGTCCAGAACCGTTCAAGGTGTGGAGCAATTTAACCTTGCCATCTGCTTCATCACGATAACGGATTTGGGCACGACGGGCTTGGAAATCTTCTGTGTTTGAACAGCTTGAGATTTCACGGTAATTGTTTTGCGCTGGAATCCATACTTCCAAGTCGTAAGTCTTAGCAGCTGAGAAGCCCATATCTCCTGTAGAGAGCGCAACGACACGGTATGGAAGGTTGAGCTTTTGAAGGATATTTTCAGCGTTGGCTGTCATTTTTTCCAATTCTTCGTAAGATTTTTCTGGCTTGGCAAATTTGACCATTTCAACCTTGTGGAATTGGTGCAAACGAATCAAGCCACGCGTATCGCGACCAGCTGAACCAGCCTCAGAACGGAATGATGGGCTCATAGCAGTGAAGTAGATTGGCAGGTCTTTACCGTCAAGGATTTCATCACGGTAGTAGTTTGTTAGAGGAACTTCAGCTGTAGGAATAAGGACATAATTGCTGTCGCTGAGTTCAAAAGTGTCTTCCTTAAATTTTGGATATTGCCCAGTACCAAACATAGAATCGTGGTTAACCATGTAAGGTGTGATGACTTCAGTATAGCCCTCTTTTCCATGCTCATCCAACATAAAGTTGTAGATAGCACGTTCCAAACGAGCACCGAGGCCTTTATAGAAGAGGAAGCGAGCACCTGTTACCTTACCGCCGCGTTCCCAGTCAAGGATACCAAGGTCTTCACCAAGATCCCAGTGAGCTTTTGGTTCGAAGTCAAACTCGCGTGGAGTCCCCCAACGGCGAACTTCCACATTGTCATCTTCATCAGCCCCAACAGGAACACTGTCAGCTGGGATGTTTGGGAGAGTAGTGGTAAATTCTGTCAATTTAGCATCGATTTCTGCCAATTCAGCATCCAAGGCTTTGACTTCAGCAGATAGGTTTTGCATGGCAGCAATCTTGTCATCTGCATTTTCCTTGTTGCGTTTGGCTTGAGCAATCTCAGCAGAAACTGTGTTACGTTCTGCTTTGAGAGTTTCAACCTTGACCAAGATGTCACGACGTTTAGCATCGATTTCTTTCATCTCATTCAAGATAGTAGCATCTACACCACGTGTAGCTAATTTTTCTGCGATAGCATCAAAGTCTGTACGAATGCGTTTGATATCTAACATAAGAACTCCTTTATGAAAAAAGCACACCTGACAAAGCGTTGGAGTGGCAGGGCCACGGTTCCATCCAACTTCACAGGTGTGCACTTGATTGTTTATGTAATTGTTACCAACGGTAGAATTTCACCTATCCCTCCTATCTGCTCGCAGCATCCGCAGACTTTCTGAAAGAAGAAGATAACCTACTTATCCGTTGCTATGATTATACTAAAGTTTCTACTTTTTTGCAAATAGATTTTTAAATTTTTGACTAATTGTCTGAATCAGGGTAGGAAGTTTGACGACCTTGTCATTGCCCAGTTTTTCGCGAGCAATTTTGAGAATGGCACCTGAGTCTTTTGAGGCAAAGAGGAATTTTCCTCTGTCTGTAAAGACTTCGAAGTGGCGACTGATTTTGCGACCAGAGACATTAGCTCCAATCTGGTTGATATGGCTCCAAGGAATCTGGATAAATTGTTCGACATTGACATCTGGATAAAATTCCAGAGCCTGATCTCCGACAAGGAATTTCCCAACTTTCCCAGCTATAGAGAGATAGGAAGTTCCTGTTGTATTGAGGAGCACTGTTTTGTTAAGTGATTGGGCCATGGTTAGTCTTCCTTACTTTCACCGAAAAAGGCATTGTAAAGGGCTTTAATAGCTGCTTTTTCTTGGTCCTTATTGACAACAAACATGATAGATACTTCACTAGAACCTTGAGACATCATCTGGATATTAATCTTGTTTTCAGATAGAGCACGTGTTGCAGTAGCTGTTACACCGATATGACTCTTCATCTTTTCTCCAACAATCATAATGATAGAAAGGTCGTGTTCGATTTCTGCATGGTCTACTTCAGCCTTTTGAACCAACTGACGAAGAATTTCTTCTTCCTTGATAGGAGTTAGTTCACGAGAACGGAGGATGATTGAAAGATCGTCGATACCAGTTGGCATATGTTCCCAACCGATGTTGAGGTCTTCAAGGATTTGCAGAACCTTGCGACCAAATCCAACCTCGCGGTTCATGAGGTATTTAGACATGTTAATGCTTACAAAACCTGAATCACCAGCAATCCCCACAACTGGAAATTCATCACTACTGTGTTTTAGGACGATACGAGTACCTGGATGGTCAGGGTTGTTGGTATTTTTAATAACCAGAGGAATTTTTCCACGGTAGGCAGGAAGAAGGGCTTCGTCATGAAGAACTGAGAATCCTGCATAGGCCAATTCACGCATTTCACGGTAGGTCAACTCAGGGATCGAGTGTGGTTGGTGGATAATACCAGGGTGGGCTGCAAAGATACCATCAACGTCCGTAAAGTTTTCATAGAGGTCAGCCTTGACACCAGCAGCAATGATAGAACCTGTAATGTCTGAGCCTCCACGAGAGAAGGTACAGATTTGATTTTCCTTAGTAACACCAAAGAAGCCAGGGATGACAAGGACTTCATTTGAGTTTGTCAATTCTTCAATCTTGTCATAACTTGATGGAATGATGCGAGCGTGACCAGGTTCACTTGTGACCACAATCCCAGCTTCTCTAGGGTGCACATAGCGTGCATCGATCCCATTTTGATTAAAGTAGGCAGCGATTAATTTAGCATTGTTGTTTTCACCCGCTGCTAGGAAGGTATCGTAGAGAAATTCATTTTCTTCGATAGGCAGAGTGGCCAAGGCACGAATGCTTTTAGAAATTTTTTCTAGAATAGCTGGCTTTAGTCCCAATTCGCTAACCATAGCAGCATAGCGGTCGATAATCCAGCTTTGACTCTTGCTAATATCATTACCAGCAACATAGTCGCGGTAGTATTTAATCAAGGCATCCGTAACCTTAGTATCTTCAGCATTGCGTTTCCCAGGTGCAGAAACAACTACAAAACGGCGTTCTGGATCGCTTTTAACGATGTTTAAAACTTTTTCTAATTGACCAGCAGAGGCAAGAGAGCTACCTCCAAATTTAACAACTTTCATAAGAACTCCTAAAGTAAGTATTCTATACGATTATAGCAGAAAGAAAGCCTTTTTTCAATGAAGAAAATAAGCTATTTTACAGGGAAAGATAAGGAATCTAAAATCGGCTGAGACACTTATTACATTCTTATTCTTGCTTTTTTAGAGTAAAAAAGATATACTTTGATAATAAAATTATTTAACTTTCTTATAAAAATAAAAAGGAGTCCAGATGGAACATATTATTTATCAGCTTGAAGAGGATTTGGCAATCATTACGTTGAACCGTCCTGATGTCGCTAATGGTTTCCATATTCCCATGTGTGAGGAAATTTTAGAAGCCTTGACTCTGGCGGAAGAGGATCCAGCTGTGCATTTTATCTTGATCAATGCGAATGGCAAAGTCTTCTCAGTTGGAGGAGATTTAGTAGAGATGAAGCGGGCAGTGGATGAGGATGATATTCCATCATTGACGAAAATCGCAGAACTAGTCAATGCTATTTCTTATAAAATCAAGCAAATTGCAAAGCCTGTTTTAATGGAAGTTGACGGTGCTGTTGCAGGCGCTGCAGCGAATATGGCTGTTGCCGCAGATTTCTGTTTAGCGACCGATAAGGCTAAATTTATCCAAGCCTTTGTTGGAGTTGGTTTGGCTCCAGATGCAGGAGGAATTCATCTCTTGAGCCGAAGTATTGGTGTGACGCGTGCTGCTCAACTAGCCATGACAGGAGAGGCTTTGACAGCAGAAAAAGCTCTAGAGTGGGGTGTGGTTTACCGTATTTCTGAAGCTGATAAGTTAGAAAAAACCAGAGAACAGCTTCTTAAAAAATTAAGACGTGGTTCAAGCAATTCCTATGCTGCCATTAAGAAGTTGGTGTGGGAGAGCCAATTTAAAGATTGGCAAGATTATGCTGTTTTAGAACTGCATCTACAGGAATCACTGGCCAAAACAGAGGATTTCAAAGAGGGAGTTCGGGCTCATTCGGAGAGAAGAAGACCTAAATTTACAGGAAAATAAAAAAATACTTGCGCCATTCTTTGAAGTTTGATATAATTCTTTTGTCAAATGTTTTGATTATAAAAGTTTTTTTGAGAAGGAGGGAAAGAAAGATTGGACTACCAACGAATTAATGAATATTTAACATCTATATTTAACAATGTCCTCGTCATTGAGGAAGTTAGCTTGAGAGGTAGTCGTTTCAAGGATATCTCCATCAAAGAAATGCATACGATTGATGTGATTGGGAAATTCCCAGACGTGACACCAAGTCAAGTGTCAAAAGAGTTGATGGTGACTCTTGGGACAGTTACGACTAGTTTGAATAATCTCGAACGCAAGGGTTACATTGAACGCATTCGTTCAGAACATGATCGTCGTGTGGTGCATCTGCATTTGACAAAAAAAGGTCGCTTGGTTCATAGGTTACATAAACGCTTCCACAAGGCCATGGTTGAAAAAATCATTGATGGTATGAGTAAGCAAGAAATTGAGGTTATGAGCAAAGGCTTGACCAATCTTTATCAATTTTTGGAGGATTTGAGATAATGGCTTTTGCAAAAATAAGCCAGGTTGCTCATTATGTGCCAGAGCAAGTGGTTACAAATCATGATTTGGCTCAGATTATGGATACCAATGATGAGTGGATTTCAAGTCGGACGGGAATACGACAAAGGCATATCTCAAGAACAGAATCTACTAGTGATTTGGCTACAGAGGTTGCTAAGAAACTGATGGCTAAAGCTGGAATTACAGGGGAGGAGTTGGATTTTATCATCCTAGCTACCATTACTCCAGATTCGATGATGCCCTCTACAGCTGCTCGAGTCCAAGCTAATATTGGTGCTAATAAGGCCTTTGCTTTTGACCTAACAGCTGCTTGTAGTGGATTTGTATTTGCTCTTTCAACTGCTGAAAAGTTTATCGCTTCTGGTCGCTTTCAAAAAGGCTTGGTGATTGGTAGTGAAACCCTCTCTAAAGCAGTCGATTGGTCGGATCGATCAACAGCTGTGTTGTTTGGAGATGGTGCTGGTGGAGTCTTGCTAGAAGCTAGCGAGCAAGAGTATTTCTTAGCTGAGAGTCTCAATAGTGATGGAAGTCGCAGCGAGTGTCTGACCTATGGACATTCAGGTCTACATTCTCCATTTTCAAATCAAGAAAATGCAGATTCATTTTTGAAGATGGATGGACGCGCAGTCTTTGATTTTGCCATTCGAGATGTAGCTAAGTCTATCAAACAGACCATTGAAGAATCTCCTGTAGAGGCGACAGACTTGGATTATCTGCTACTTCATCAGGCTAATGACCGTATTTTAGATAAGATGGCTAGAAAAATCGGTGTCGACCGAGACAAACTTCCAGCCAATATGATGGAATATGGTAATACCAGTGCAGCCAGTATCCCGATTTTACTTTCAGAGTGTGTAGAACAAGGCCTAATCCGTTTAGATGGTAGTCAGACTGTTCTGCTATCAGGCTTCGGTGGAGGCTTGACCTGGGGCACACTCATTCTTACAATTTAGGTAATCATGTGGTGAACACATTGTTATAAAAAACTATTTATTTTAAAGGAGTCCTATCATGGCAGTATTTGAAAAAGTACAAGAAATTATCGTTGAAGAACTTGGGAAAGACGCATCAGAAGTAACACTTGAATCAACTTTTGATGATTTGGATGCAGATTCATTGGACTTGTTCCAAGTAATCTCAGAAATCGAAGATGCTTTTGATATCCAAATCGAAGCAGAAGATGACTTGAAAACAGTTGGTGACTTGGTTGCCTACGTTGAAGAGCAAACAAAATAAACAGAATATAGATAGAAGGAGTAGGGAAACCCGCTCCCTCTTGTTTAGGCAATAGTTTGATTTTCAAATTATGACGATATCGAACTATTACGTAAGCAAGAAACGATGGAGGCACTATGAAAACGCGTATTACAGAATTATTGAACATTGATTATCCTATTTTCCAAGGAGGGATGGCCTGGGTTGCTGATGGTGATTTGGCAGGGGCTGTTTCCAAGGCTGGAGGGCTAGGGATTATCGGTGGGGGAAATGCCCCTAAAGAAGTTGTCAAGGCAAATATTGATAAAATCAAATCATTGACTGATAAACCCTTCGGTGTCAACATCATGCTTTTGTCTCCCTTTGTGGAAGATATTGTAGACCTCGTTATCGAGGAAGGTGTTAAGGTAGTGACAACAGGTGCAGGAAATCCAAGTAAATACATGGAACGTTTCCATGAAGCTGGTATTACAGTTATTCCTGTTGTACCAAGTGTGGCCCTAGCTAAACGCATGGAAAAAATCGGTGCGGACGCTGTTATTGCAGAAGGAATGGAAGCTGGGGGACATATTGGAAAATTAACAACTATGACCTTGGTGCGTCAGGTTGCTGCTGCTGTATCTATTCCTGTTATTGCTGCAGGAGGGATTGCGGATGGTGAAGGTGCTGCGGCTGGCTTTATGCTAGGTGCAGAGGCTGTTCAGGTTGGAACTCGTTTTGTCGTTGCAAAAGAGTCTAATGCTCATCCAAATTATAAGGCGAAAATTTTAAAAGCTAGAGATATTGATACTACGATTTCAGCTCAACACTTTGGACATGCTGTTCGTGCGATTAAAAATCAGTTGACTCGTGATTTTGAACAAGCTGAAAAAGATGCCTTTAAACAAGAAAATCCAGATTTGGAAATTTTTGAACAAATGGGAGCAGGTGCTCTAGCCAAAGCGGTTGTTCACGGAGATGTGGATGGTGGCTCTGTCATGGCAGGTCAAATTGCGGGGCTTGTTTCCAAAGAAGAAACCGTTGAAGAAATCCTAAAAGATTTATACTACGGAGCAGCTAAGAAAATTCAAGAAGAAGCCTCTCGTTGGGCAGGAGTTGTAAGAAATGACTAAAACAGCCTTTTTATTTGCTGGCCAAGGTGCCCAGTATCTAGGTATGGGACGGGAACTCTATGATCAGTATCCGATTGTCAGAGAGACGATTGATCAAGCGAGTCAGGTACTCGGCTATGATTTGCGTTATCTCATTGATACGGAAGAAGAAAAACTCAATCAGACCCGCTATACGCAACCAGCCATTTTAGCAACTTCAGTTGCTATCTATCGTTTATTGCAAGAAAAGGGCTATCAGCCTGATATGGTTGCTGGTTTGTCTCTTGGAGAATACTCTGCCTTGGTGGCCAGCGGTGCCTTGGATTTTGCAGATGCGGTAGCCTTGGTTGCTAAGCGTGGCGTCTATATGGAAGAAGCGGCTCCTGCTGGCTCTGGCAAGATGGTAGCAGTTCTCAATACGCCAGTAGAGGTTATTGAGGAAGCCTGTCAAAAAGCTTCTGAACTTGGCGTAGTTACCCCAGCCAACTATAATACACCTGCACAAATCGTCATTGGTGGAGAAGTAGTTGCAGTTGACCGAGCTGTTGAACTCTTGCAAGAAGCAGGTGCCAAACGCTTGATTCCTCTCAAGGTGTCAGGTCCCTTTCATACCGCTCTCCTTGAGCCTGCTAGCCAGAAACTAGCTGAAACTCTAGCTCAGGTAAGTTTTTCAGATTTCACTTGTCCCCTAGTCGGCAATACAGAAGCTACAGTTATGAAAAAAGAAGACATTGTTCAACTTTTGACGCGTCAGGTTAAGGAACCAGTTCGTTTCTATGAGAGTATTGCAGTTATGCAAGAAGCAGGCGTAACCAACTTTATCGAGATTGGGCCGGGGAAAGTCTTGTCAGGCTTTGTTAAAAAGATTGATAAGACGGCTAAACTAGCCAATGTTGAAGATCAGGCTAGCCTGGAAGCTCTTCTAGGAAACTAGTAATCCATTCTCCCATAAATACAGGAGGAAACAGGAGAAAAGCATGCAACTAAAAAATAAAAATATCTTTGTTACAGGTTCGAGTCGTGGAATCGGTCTTGCCATCGCCCACAAGTTTGCTCAAGCAGGAGCTAATATTGTATTAAACAGCCGTGGGGTCATCTCAGAAGACTTGCTAGCCGAGTTTTCAAACTATGGTGTCAAGGTAGTTTCTATTTCAGGAGACGTGTCAGATTTTGCAGACGCTAAGCGTATGGTTGAGCAAGCTATTGCAGAGTTGGGTTCAGTAGATGTTTTGGTCAACAATGCAGGAATTACCCAAGACACCCTCATGCTCAAGATGACAGAGGCGGATTTTGAAAAAGTTCTCAAGGTTAACCTGACTGGTGCCTTTAACATGACACAATCAGTCTTGAAACCGATGATGAAAGCCAGAGAAGGTGCTATCATTAATATGTCTAGTGTTGTTGGTTTGATGGGAAATATCGGTCAAGCTAACTATGCAGCTTCTAAGGCTGGTTTGATTGGTTTTACCAAGTCTGTGGCGCGTGAAGTGGCCAATCGCAATATCAGGGTTAATGCTATCGCACCTGGAATGATTGAGTCCGATATGACAGCTGTTCTATCAGACAAGGTAAAAGATGCTATGTTGGCACAAATTCCTATGAAAGAATTTGGGCAGGCAGAGCAGGTTGCAGATTTGACAGTATTTTTAGCAGGCCAAGATTATCTAACTGGTCAAGTGGTTGCCATTGATGGTGGCTTAAGTATGTAGCAGAAGCTAGAGGTGAAAAAGATGAAACTAAATCGCGTAGTAGTAACAGGTTATGGAGTAACATCTCCAATCGGAAATACACCAGAAGAATTTTGGAATAGTTTGACAACTGGAAAAATCGGAATTGGTCAAATTACAAAATTTGATCATAGTGACTTTGATGTGCATAATGCAGCAGAAATCCAAGATTTTCCTTTTGACAAATACTTTGTAAAGAAAGATACCAATCGTTTTGATAACTATTCTTTATATGCCTTGTACGCAGCCCAAGAAGCCGTTAATCATGCCAATTTAGATGTAGAGGCTCTTGATAAAGATCGTTTTGGTGTTATCGTTGCCTCTGGTATTGGTGGAATCAAAGAAATTGAAGATCAAGTGCTTCGCCTCCATGATAAAGGACCAAAACGTGTGAAACCATTGACCCTTCCAAAAGCCTTGCCAAATATGGCTTCAGGAAATGTTGCTATGCGTTTTGGAGCAAATGGTGTTTGTAAATCCATCAATACTGCCTGCGCTTCATCAAATGACGCGATTGGGGATGCCTTCCGCTCAATTAAATTTGGTTTCCAAGATGTTATGTTGGTAGGTGGTTCAGAAGCTTCTATTACACCTTTTGCTATCGCAGGTTTCCAAGCCCTGACAGCTCTCTCTACTACAGAGGATCCAGCTCGTGCTTCTATCCCATTTGATAAAGACCGTAACGGTTTTGTCATGGGTGAGGGTTCTGGGATGTTGGTTCTTGAAAGCCTTGAACACGCTGAAAAACGTGGGGCAACTATCCTTGCTGAAGTGGTTGGTTATGGACATACCTGTGATGCCTACCACATGACTTCTCCTCATCCAGAAGGTCAGGGTGCTATCAAGGCCATCAAACTAGCCTTGGAGGAAGCTGAGATTTCTCCAGAGCAAGTAGCCTATGTCAATGCTCACGGAACGTCAACTCCTGCTAATGAAAAAGGAGAAAGTGGTGCGATCGTAGCTGTTCTTGGAAAGGAAGTACCTGTATCATCAACCAAGTCTTTCACAGGACATTTGCTGGGTGCTGCAGGTGCAGTAGAAGCTATCGTAACAATCGAGGCTATGCGTCATAACTTTGTACCAATGACAGCTGGAACAAGTGAAGTATCAGATTATATCGAAGCCAATGTCGTTTACGGACAAGGCTTGGAGCAAGAAATTCCATACGCTATTTCCAATACTTTTGGTTTTGGTGGCCATAATGCAGTTCTTGCTTTCAAACGTTGGGAGAATAAATAAGTATGAATTTAAACGATATTAAAGACTTGATGGCTCAATTTGACCAATCAAGTTTGAGAGAGTTTTCTTATAAGAATGGGACGGATGAGTTGGAGTTTAGCAAGAATGAAGCTAGACTGGTGTCTGAAGTTGCACCTCAAGTCGCTCCAGCACCCGTTCTAGCAACACCGAGTCCAGTAGCTCCTACATCTGCTCCAGCAGAGACTGTAGTGGAAGAGACTTCGACGCCAGCTGAAACAAGTGTAGCTGCTGAGGGAGATCTTGTAGAGAGCCCACTTGTTGGAGTGGCTTACTTGGCTGCTGGTCCAGATAAACCTGCCTTTGTAACAGTTGGTGATAGTGTAAAAAAAGGCCAAACATTGGTAATTATCGAAGCCATGAAAGTCATGAATGAAATCCCAGCTCCTAAGGATGGTGTGGTAACGGAAATTCTCGTTTCTAATGAAGAAATGGTTGAATTTGGTAAAGGATTGGTACGTATCAAATGATCAATATTCAAGGAATCAAAGAATCCCTTCCCCACCGTTATCCTATGCTCCTAGTAGACCGTGTGTTGGAAGTGAGCGAGGATACTATTGTTGCCATCAAAAATGTGACCATCAATGAGCCCTTCTTCAACGGTCATTTTCCTCAATATCCAGTGATGCCAGGTGTTCTGATCATGGAAGCTTTGGCGCAAACAGCTGGTGTCTTGGAGTTGTCAAAACCTAAAAATAAAGGGAAACTGGTCTTTTACGCTGGTATGGATAAGGTCAAGTTTAAGAAGCAAGTTGTACCAGGTGACCAATTAGTTATGACGGCAACGTTTGTAAAACGTCGTGGCACAATCGCTGTGGTTGAAGCAAAGGCTGAAGTGGATGGCAAGCTTGCAGCCAGTGGTACTCTTACTTTTGCAATTGGGAACTAAGGAGGTTCTCCATGTTTCGAAAAATTTTAATTGCCAATCGTGGTGAAATTGCGGTTCGTATTATCCGTGCGGCGCGTGAACTGGGGATTGCGACGGTGGCGGTTTATTCAACTGCTGATAAGGAAGCCCTTCATACGCTTTTAGCAGATGAAGCAGTTTGTATCGGTCCTGGCAAGGCAACAGAGTCTTATCTCAATATTAATGCGGTTCTATCAGCTGCAGTCTTGACTGAGGCAGAAGCCATTCACCCAGGTTTTGGATTTCTCAGTGAAAATTCCAAATTTGCTACCATGTGTGAAGAGGTGGGAATCAAGTTTATCGGTCCATCTGGTCATGTTATGGATATGATGGGGGATAAAATCAATGCGCGCGCTCAGATGATCAAAGCAGGTGTGCCTGTTATACCAGGTTCAGATGGAGAAGTGCATAATTCTGAAGAAGCTTTGACTGTTGCTGAAGAAATTGGCTATCCTGTTATGCTCAAGGCTTCAGCAGGTGGAGGTGGTAAAGGGATTCGTAAGGTTGAAAAACCAGAAGACCTCGTTTCAGCCTTTGAAACAGCCTCTAGTGAAGCCAAGGCTAATTATGGCAATGGTGCCATGTACATAGAACGGGTCATCTATCCAGCTCGTCACATCGAGGTTCAAATCCTGGGAGATGAGCATGGACATGTAATTCACTTGGGAGAACGGGATTGTTCTCTTCAACGGAATAATCAAAAGGTTTTGGAAGAAAGTCCTTCAATTGCAATCGGAAAAACACTGCGCCATGAAATCGGTGCTGCTGCTGTTCGAGCGGCAGAGTCTGTTGGCTATGAGAATGCAGGGACCATTGAGTTTCTTCTTGATGAAGCTAGCGGTAAATTCTATTTTATGGAGATGAATACTCGTGTACAAGTAGAACATCCAGTAACAGAGTTTGTTTCAGGTGTGGATATCGTTAAGGAACAGATTCGCATTGCGGCAGGTCAACCTCTGTCTGTTAAGCAAGAAGATATTGTCCTACGTGGCCATGCCATCGAGTGTCGTATCAATGCAGAAAACCCAGCCTTCAACTTTGCTCCAAGTCCCGGTAAGATTACCAATTTATATCTTCCAAGTGGGGGAGTTGGCTTGCGCGTGGATTCAGCGGTTTATCCAGGTTATACTATTCCGCCTTATTATGATAGTATGATTGCCAAAGTCATCGTTCATGGAGAGAATCGTTTTGATGCCTTGATGAAAATGCAACGAGCCCTCTATGAACTAGAGATAGAGGGGGTGCAGACCAATGCAGATTTCCAGCTTGACCTCATTTCAGATCGCAATGTCATTGCTGGAGATTATGATACTTCTTTCTTGATGGAAACCTTCTTACCTAAATATCAAGAAAAAGAATAAAATGACTTTAAGAGTTTAAACCGAAAAGGGGAATCAATGGCTCTATTTAGTAAAAAAGATAAATATATTCGAATCAATCCTAATCGTTCGGTTAGGGAAAAACCTCAAGCAAAGCCAGAGGTTCCAGATGAATTATTTTCTAAGTGTCCAGGTTGTAAGCATACCATCTATCAGAAGGATCTGGGAAGTGAGCGTATCTGTCCACAATGTAGCTATACTTTTCGTATTTCTGCCCAAGAACGCTTGGCTTTGACAATTGATATGGGAACCTTCAAGGAATTGTTTACAGGGATTGAAAGCAAGGATCCCTTGCATTTCCCTGGTTACCAAAAGAAACTGGCAACTATGCGTGAAAAAACAGGTCTGGATGAAGCCGTTGTGACAGGAACTGCTCTTATTAAAGGTCAGACTGTGGCTCTTGGGATTATGGATTCCAACTTTATCATGGCTTCTATGGGTACAGTTGTAGGGGAAAAAATTACTCGCTTGTTTGAGTATGCTACTATTGAACAGTTGCCAGTTGTTCTCTTCACAGCCTCTGGTGGAGCCCGTATGCAGGAAGGAATCATGAGTCTCATGCAAATGGCCAAGATTTCTGCAGCGGTTAAACGCCATTCAAATGCAGGCCTCTTTTACCTGACCATTTTGACAGATCCAACGACAGGTGGTGTAACAGCTTCTTTCGCTATGGAAGGCGATATCATTCTAGCAGAACCACAGAGTTTAGTCGGTTTTGCTGGGCGTCGTGTGATTGAAAATACGGTTCGTGAAAGCTTGCCTGAGGGGTTCCAAAAGGCAGAATTCCTATTGGAACATGGCTTTGTGGATGCTATTGTTAAAAGAAGAGACTTGCCAGATACCATTGCTAGCCTAGTCAGATTGCACAGAGGGGGTCCTAGATGAATATTGCAAAAATAGTCAGAGAAGCGCGTGAGCAGAGTCGCTTGACAACCTTGGACTTTGCGACAGGCATTTTTGATGAATTTATCCAATTACACGGTGACCGTTCTTTTCGTGACGATGGTGCAGTTGTTGGTGGTATCGGCTGGCTTGGAGACCAAGCTGTAACAGTGGTTGGTATCCAAAAAGGCAAAAGTTTACAAGATAACCTTAAACGGAATTTTGGGCAACCGCATCCAGAAGGTTACCGCAAGGCCCTACGGTTGATGAAACAGGCTGAAAAGTTTGGTCGTCCAGTTGTGACCTTTATCAATACAGCAGGTGCCTATCCTGGTGTCGGAGCGGAAGAACGTGGTCAAGGAGAAGCCATTGCTCGCAATCTCATGGAAATGAGTGACCTGAAAGTTCCGATTATTGCTATCATTATCGGTGAAGGTGGTTCAGGCGGGGCTCTGGCATTAGCAGTCGCAGACCGTGTCTGGATGCTGGAAAATTCTATCTATGCCATTCTCAGTCCAGAAGGTTTTGCTTCTATTCTATGGAAGGACGGTAGTCGTGCTATGGAAGCAGCAGAACTGATGAAAATCACCTCACATGAACTATTAGAAATGGGCGTGGTGGATAAGGTGATTTCTGAAGCAGGACTTTCTAGTAAAGAACTGATTAAGAATGTTAAAAAAGAACTCCAAGCTGATCTAGCTAGACTTTCACAAAAACCGTTAGAAGCGTTGTTGGAAGAACGCTATCAACGATTTAGAAAATACTAATACTTCAGAATACGTAAAAACTAGAACTGGCAGTCAGTTCTAGTTTTTATGTGCTTCTTATACTCAATGAAAATCAAAGAGCAAACTAGGAAACTAGCTGCAGGCTGCTCAAAACACTGTTTTGAGGTTGTAGATAAGACTGACGAAGTCAGTCACAGATATACGACAAGCCGACGCTAACGTGATTTGAAGAGATTTTTGAAGAGTATTACTCTGCATAAAGGACGAAGAAAAAGTGCTTGGAAGACCAAACACCTTTTTGATTATTCATTTTTTTGATTATTCATTTTCTTCAGTTACAAATTGACTGAGCAGTCCGTTGATAAAGCGGGCTGATTTTTGATCTGAAAAATTCTTGGCAAGTTCAATAGCTTCATTGACTGCTACCAGCTGAGGTGTATCAAATGATGTGATTTCAAAGATTCCTAAGCGTAGTAAGTTTTTTTCGACCAAGGTCAATCGTTCAACTGTCCAGCCTGATTTGAGATGCTGGTTGATTTGTTTATCCAACTCGTCTTTTTGAGCTTGAACACCAGAAACCAAGTTCAGAAGAAAGGCAGGAATTTGTACATCTTCATCTTCACGGTCATGTGTGTAGGCAAAGCGACAAGCTGTTTCCATATCTGTGCCGAATTCAAGACTCATAAGAGCTTGAAAAGCGCATTTACGAAGTTCGCGTCTAGATTCTAATAATGGACTAGTCATTGAGGAAGTCCTCGTTAAATAGATCTTTCAACTCAGGTTTTGGTGTTTTATCTGGAACGATTCCTGCAACATGGATGTTGACAGCAGAAAGTTCCACATCAGCCATATCACGGACAGCATCTTTGACTGCTTTTTGAATAGCAAGAGCCACTTTTGGTACTTTCACACCGTACTCAAGATAGAGATAAATGTCAGCAGTTAGTTCTTCGTTGCTTTCTTTTAAGTAGACGCCACGACCAAGAGAGAGTTTTGATAGGGTATCAGATACGGATTTATTTGAAAATGAGTGGACACCATCAACTTTAGCAGTTGCGATGGCAATGATTTTTTCAAGTACACGTGGAGCGATAACGATTTCGCCAAATTGTTCTTCAGTTCCCATAGAATGACCTCTTTCTAGAGATTAGGCACGAGAAACGTAAGTTCCTTCTGCAGTGTTGATGATCAATTTTTGTCCAGCTTCGATGAAGTCTGGAACGTTGACAACAAGTCCAGTTTCCATAGTTGCTGGTTTACCAGAACCTGTAACAGTAGCACCTTTGATAGATGGTTGTGTTTCAGCAACTGTCAATTCAACGGTAGTTGGTACAGTTACACCGATTACTTCAGTTCCGTAGAATTGGATTTTTACATCAGAGTTTTCAAGGATGTAAAGCAATTCATTTTCAACGTTTACGACTGGGATTTCGTATTGGTCGTAAGTTTCAGTGTTCATGAAGTAGGCAGTTTCATCCATTTTGTACAAGTATTGAGCTGGAACAGTTTCGATAATAGCTTGTTCGAATTTTTCTTCTGGACGGTAGCTTGTGTCAAATGTAGAACCAGTACGGACATCACGCAATTTCATACGCATAATCGTGTTCCCTTTACCTGGTTTGTGGTGGCTAGCTTCCAAAACGCGGATTAATTTTCCGTCTGCAGTTTCAAATGTCATACCAGCTTTCAATTTGCTTGCTTCAATCATGTTTTTACCTCTTTAATAAATATTATTACTCTTCATTTTACCATAAAAGGAATGAAAAAGAAAGTTGAAGGTGGGATAATGGAGATATTTATATAAATTTATACTTGTACAAAAAATGTTTTAGAATGGTATGTTTTTTAAATGAAATTTATAAACAAATATCTTACAAAATTACTTTGAAATATGATATAATACAGTGAAAGTATATTTGTACCTAAGCGTGCATATATATATATATATATAAGGTGGTAAATCATGTTTAAATTATCTAGACAACAAAAAGATCATCGGTATTTTTGTGGAAACCGATACGAAAAATATTCGATTAAAAAATTAAAAGTTGGTGCTGCGAGTGTTTTAATCGGGGCAGGATTTTTGTTTGGTTACAATGTAGATACGGTAGAAGCTGACTCTGTTACTGAAACAGTAGTCAAGAAGGAAGCTGATACGGAACTAAATCAAGCTCAAGAAAATACTCAAGCAGGAACTGTCTCTGAGCAACCAAAAACAAATGGAGAAAAGTCAGCTGAGCCAGCAACACCTGTAAAAGAAAATGAAAAAGCTACAGAACAAGCTTCAACAGGTTCAGAGAATACTAACACAGTAGAAGCAACTGATACAAAACCATCTGTCGATTTATCTCTCTTGCAAGCAAAACTAGCAGATTTGGAAGCGCAAATAGAGCGTGTCAGAGGAAATAAAAAACAAGTCTCTCAAATTCAGGCTGCCGAAAAACTAGTTGCGGAAGCTAAGCAATATTTAAACGCTTTGGGTGCTACACAGTCAGTAGCTGATAAAAAGGCCAAAGAAATTAGCTCATTAACTTCTATCTTAAAATCAATTAAAGCTGAAGAGATATCTAAAGAAAATAAAAATCAAGATAGCCGTAATGGAAAAAAGATGGAAGAAGGAACTGGTTTCCGTACTGGAGTGACAGCCCAAGCTTTAACAGGGTCAATTCATTTTGATAATTCAAATGGACCAACAGAAAAACAAATTCCTGTTGCAAATAATGGTGACGGTGAACGTGTAATAAATATGGCGATTAGTTATTCTGCGTCTTCAACTGAAACGGTTACCGATGGGAAAGTGCGTGTAACTATTCCAAAGGCATTTCTGCACTCTACCAAAAAACCGGAGTTTAAAAATTCATCATTTGTAAAAAGTGTTGATGATTTATCAACTACAACGAATTATGTTTATGATTTAAATTTAAATCCCATGAACGGAGGAACTGTTGCAGAAAGTTTATTAAAATTATATGTGGGTACCTCTATAAAAATGCTCCATCGAGAGGTGATGTATTAACAGTTAATACAGATTTTATATCAGGAGGAGAGACTCTATCAACGAAGTCAGCTAGAGCTTCTTTTGACTATTTGTCGGAAATTTTATATAGAGAAAAAGAGTGGCGAACTAAAACTGTAAAATATATGGTCGATCAGTTTGGTGCTCCATTACCGGAATTTAAAATGGGGTCAGTTTCGAATGGAACTTTCAAGCCAATTGAAGGAAATACATTTAAATTACCATTTATTATGAGTGATCAGAGTTTTTTCAATAACGAAGAAACGAATCAAAATGGGAATGGACGTTTAACAAGTTATGATTATACGATTAGTGGAATTCCAGATTTCTTAGAATTAGACCCAACAAATATTAAAAATAATAAGTTTTGGACATTAGAAAATGGAGTTTTAACTTTACATCCAGATGAAAATAAAGGTATCGATCAAAGTTTACTTTATGGTGGACCAATTTTAAAAGTAAAAGAAGGAGCTTTTAATACTCCGGAAGCTATTGAAAGAGTAATTGAGTCAAATTCTACTAAAGGCTTCAATGCTAATATCGTTTATAAAGCAGTTGGGCATAGACCTGATGGTTCAACATTTACTCAGACATTAGATAATCCTGATGGATTTAGATTATATCTCGGTGATGGTATTCCTGCTATTAAAGAGATGGATACAAGAATTTTTCCTGAAACCAATCAACGATTATATTCACATGCAAGTAATGAGGACAAATTTAACGCTAGATTTTCTATTCCAAATGATAAATTAAAAGGTGATGGAGCATTTTTACCAAGTCAGTATATAAACTATTTTATTCCAAAAGATCAAGAAGGGAATTATTTCACAAAATTCCAGTTAAATAGAGTATTTACAAATGAAATAAAAGCTGATGGTTCAAGAGGATTTAGAGGTTATTACAGAGAAAAGTTAGAAGGAAATTTAAAAGAGAATTTTAAATTATATGGAGTAACTAAAGATAACCAAGCTGAATTGTTGAAAGAATATACTTCAATTGATGAATTATATAATACTATTGAAATTAATCCTGAAAAGAAATATGATCATTTAATTCTAAAACATCCGGGTATAGTAGATGAATTTCAAAGATATAATTCAACTTCTAAAACAATAACTGGATTAGAAGCAAGACTTGGTGTAACTGTTGGTAAATGGAAGGAAAAAGCCCAAGATAGTACAATTCAACGTTATAGAGATGAAATAGCTCAAGGTTCTACATCAGAGAATACAATAGAGAGTGCTATAGCGATGGAACGTCCTGCTACAGGAAGTGGAGAGGTTGCAGAACACATTAAAACTCCAACAANATTAACATTAAATATGAATCAAATAGGGAGTCAAACTTTAACTAAAGATGATTTAACAAGAGGTCAAACAATTCCTATTGCAGTAACGTATTCAGCAGAGGATTATTTTGGGTTAATAGAATCAGATAATGATGGAAGTAAGACTTACGATATAAATAAATTAGATCCCAATATTACTAAAACAAGTGTAATGTTATTAGCAGATCCAAAGTTACCATTGAAAGACTTTAGATTAGCAGCAGATAATCGTTTATTATCAAAATACACATTATATTTTGGTGGAGCGAATGGTGATGCTGCAAAAGAACCGTATGATAAATTAAAAGAATCTTATGATACTGTAAATCCAACTAATATTATCGAAAATTATAAAGGAACAGGTAAGCGAGCTTATATCTTTGATTCAAAAGATTTAAATCTTACTGGTTATGATTTAAATAGATGGATAAAAGGTGGATTATATAGTCCTACAGCTTTGACTTTCGAAGTTGAAAATAATGGACAAGTTGAAGCTGGAACTTATGGGATTGAATCTTATTTAGTATGGAATAGTGAATCGGAGACATTGATAGGTAATGACAATTCAATTAATGCTAATTTTGTTGAAAATCATGCGCCAGGTTTATCTATTTCAAAAGCAACTATTAATGTTACTATTAATAATATTGCTGAATATTCAGCTTCTTTAACAATTGCTAAACCTGGGACTACAGGTGTGCGAGGAATTATTGATGTTAAGAATGGACAAGAAGTTATCTTATCGCCACAAATTGAAAACTTAACAGACCTTCCTCAAAAAGTAAAAGAAGCTGTAGTATTAATACCTAAGAAAGAAGCTCTGACATATTTAGAAGCTCCAATAGTTGATAATTCTGATGAGTATGATGTAGTTTANACAACTACAACTGAAGATGATAAAACACAAGGTACATTTGTAAGTGCAGCACAAATCACCAATTGGAAAGATGTTACTGCTGTTAAATATGTATTTAAAGATAATTATACTGTAACAAAAGAGCATGGATTTAAACATAATTTTAATCTGCGTGTTGACCAGAATAATCCAAACTNTGTGAAAAGTACTTCTCAAATTTTTCTTAAAAATGGTCAAGATGTTTGGTTAGAATCGAATGTTGTTGGTTTGAGAACGGAAGATGTTCGTGGAAAACTAGAAGTGTACTATAAAACTGTAGATGGCGAGCTCTTGAAAGAGTTCCCAAAAACTAGAGATTTTNAAGGACAGCCTTATACTACAACTAAAGAATCAATGCTTAAAGGTTTTGTAAATAGATGGTATGCTACGAACGACTATATTTTTATTGAAGTTCAACCAGATTCTGATCCAGTATCAGGAACTTACGAAAGACAGGTAACTAAGAAAGTTACTTATCTATATGATAAGGCTAAAGTAAATGTAGAAACTAAAGAAATTACAAGAACTATTAATTATATTGAAAAAAATAATGAAGGTAATATCATTTCTAATCCAGTAATTCAAAAAGTAACAGTCTCAAGAAAAGTGTATACTGGAGAAAAAACAGGACGTGTTGTAGAAGATGATTGGGAAATTCCTGCAAATGCTAAATGGGAGTCTGTAACTTCTCCAACACCTTCAGAATGGGAAAAACCAGAAGTAAAAGTTAATGATCAATATATTGCTAAAGAAGCAATTGATGAAGTGGTAATTACTCCTGAAGTTCTTAATAACGGTAATGTAGTAGAAAATGTATATTATGAAAAAATTATACCAGTTGGTGGAGATGTAGTTGCAAAATATGTTATCGAAGGTACAACAACTGAATTAAAAACAGCAACAGATGTCGCTAAGGGATTAAAAGTCGGGAAAAACTATACTTCAACAGCGCCAGCAGCAGGTGAAGAGTTAACAGCTACTGATGGTAAAGTTTATGTATATAAAGGACATAAAGATACATCAGCCGCAGAAACAGGTACAGTTACAGCAGATAAACAAGAAGTCGTTTATGAGTACGCACCAAAATTAGGTGGAAACGTCGAAGTTAAATATGTCATTGCAGGAACAGAAGAAAACTTAAAAGATCCAGTAGCATTAGTAACAAATAAACAAGTAGGAAGTGACTACACTGCGACGAAAGATGCAACTATTACAAAAGAAGATGGAAGAGTTTATAAACTTGTTGTAGCAAATAATGGACTAAAAACAGGTTCAGCTGGAGAAACAGGTAAAGTAACTACAGAAAAGCAAACAGTTACTTATGAGTATGAGTTGCAAAAAGGTGATGTAACAGTAAACTATACAGATACTGAAGGAAATGCGATTGAAGGTAAGACAAGTGTCAAAGCTGAAACTCAAAGTCCAACAGGTAAAGAGTACAACACAAACACACCAGACTTAAAACCAGAAACAATCACAACTGAAAGTGGCAAAGTGTACAAATTAGTACCAGCCCAAACAGTAGGAAAAGAAACAGGTAAAGTAACGGTTGAACCAACAGAAGTAACGTATAAATACGAACTCCAAAAAGGTGATGTAACAGTAAACTATACAGATACTGAAGGAAATGCGATTGAAGGTAAGACAAGTGTCAAAGCTGAAACTCAAAGTCCAACAGGAAAAGAGTACAACACAAANACACCNGACTTAAAACCAGAAACAATCACAACTACTAAAGGTGATGTTTATGAATTCGTGAAAAAATCTGAAACATCAGCTCCTGAAATTGGAAAAGTCAATAAGGGAGTTACAACAGTTGAGTATATTTACCGTAAAGTCGTAACAACTTATGTAGATGAAAAAGGAAAAGAAATCAACCCTTCAGACAAAGGAACGAAAGATAAGAAAGACATTCCAGAGTACATTTACAAAGAAACTAAGAAAGATGAAAAAGGAAATACAACGCACGTATACCGTCAAGTCGTAACAAGTTATGTGAATGAAGAAGGAAAAGAAATCAACCCTTCAGACAAAGGAACGAAAGATAAAAAAGACATTCCAGAGTACATTTACAAAGAAACTAAGAAAGATAAAGATGGAAATACAACGCATGTATATCGTCAAGTTATAACAAGTTATGTAGATGAAAAAGGAAAAGAAATCAACCCTTCAGACAAAGGAACGAAGGATAAGAAAGATATTCCAGAATACATTTACAAAGAAACTAAGAAAGATAAAGATGGAAATACAACGCATGTNTATCGTCAAGTTATAACAAGTTATGTAGATGAAAAAGGAAAAGAAATCAACCCTTCAGACAAAGGAACGAAGGATAAGAAAGACATTCCAGAGTACATCTTCAAAGAAACTAAGAAAGACGAAAAAGGCAATACAACGCATGTATACCGTCAAGTCGTAACAAGTTATGTGAATGAAGAAGGAAAAGAAATTAATCCTTCAGACAAAGGAACGAAGGATAAGAAAGACATTCCAGAGTATATCTTCAAAGAAACTAAGAAAGACGAAAAAGGCAATACAACGCATGTATACCGTCAAGTCGTAACAAGTTATGTGAATGAAGAAGGAAAAGAAATCAACCCTTCAGACAAAGGAACGAAGGATAAGAAAGACATTCCAGAGTACATCTTCAAAGAAACTAAGAAAGACGAAAAAGGAAATACAACACATGTATACCGTCAAGTCGTAACAAGTTATGTGAATGAAGAAGGAAAAGAAATCAATCCTTCAGACAAAGGAACGAAGGATAAGAAAGACATTCCAGAGTACATCTTCAAAGAAACTAAGAAAGACGAAAAAGGCAATACAACGCATGTATACCGTCAAGTCGTAACAAGTTATGTGAATGAAGAAGGAAAAGAAATCAACCCTTCAGACAAAGGAACGAAGGATAAGAAAGACATTCCAGAGTACATCTTCAAAGAAACTAAGAAAGACGAAAAAGGAAATACAACACATGTATACCGTCAAGTCGTAACAAGTTATGTGAATGAAGAAGGA
>NZ_RJPX01000027.1:0-27568 GCF_003944325.1 Streptococcus mitis
ACGGAAAAGCTACAATCACACCAACGAAAAAACTTCCAGCAGGAGATGTAACAGCGAAAGCAACAGATCCAGCAGGAAATGTATCAGAAGCAAGCACACCAGCAAAAGCAACAGCAGATACAAAAGCNCCAGCTAANCCAGAAATCACAACAGATCTAACAGATAAAGCAGGAACTAAGACACCAGTTGAAGTAAGTGCAGAACCAGGATCTAAAGTTGAGTTATTTGATAAAGATGGTCACAAGATTGGTGAAGGAGTAGCAGGAAAAGACGGAAAAGCTACAATCACACCAACGAAAGAACTTCCAGCAGGAGACGTAACAGCGAAAGCAACAGATCCAGCAGGAAATGTGTCAGAACCAAGTGTTCCAGCCACAGCAACAGCAGATACAAAAGCGCCAGCTAAACCAGAAATCACAACAGATCTAACAGATAAAGCAGGAACTAAGACACCAGTTGAAGTAAGTGCAGAACCAGGATCTAAGGTTGAGTTGTTCGACAAAGATGGTCACAAGCTTGGTGAAGGCGTAGCAGACGAAAACGGAAAAGCTACAATCACACCAACGAAGGAGCTTCCAGCAGGAGACGTAACAGCGAAAGCAACAGATCCAGCAGGAAATGTGTCAGAACCAAGTGTTCCAGCAACCGCAACATCAGATAACGCAGTTAAGGATCCAGCGGTAACACCAGTTGTAGATCCAAGCAACTTGACTGAAGCAGACAAAGCTAAGGTAGCAGAAGCAGTTAAGAAATCAAACCCAACAGTAACAGATGTTAAGGTTGGCAAAGATGGCACAACAACTGTAACCTTCCCAGATGGTAGCACAGCCGTTATTCCATCAGGTGATACAGTTAAGAAATCATCAGATAATGCAGTTAAGGATCCAGCGGTAACACCAGTTGTAGATCCAAGCAACTTGACTGAAGCAGACAAAGCTAAGGTAGCAGAAGCAGTTAAGAAATCAAACCCAACAGTAACAGATGTTAAGGTTGGTAAAGATGGTACAGCAACCGTAACCTTCCCAGATGGCACAACAGCCGTTATTCCATCAGGTAAGGCAGTTAAGAAATCATCAGATAATGCAGTTAAGGATCCGGCGGTAACACCAGTTGTAGATCCAAGCAACTTGACTGAAGCAGACAAAGCTAAGGTAGCAGATGAAGTTAAGAAATCAAACCCAACAGTAACAGATGTTAAGGTTGGCAAAGATGGCACAACAACGGTAACCTTCCCAGATGGTAGCACAGCCGTTATTCCATCAGGTGATACAGTTAAGAAATCATCAGATAATGCAGTTAAGGATCCAGCGGTAACACCAGTTGTAGATCCAAGCAACTTGACTGAAGCAGAAAAAGCTAAGGTAGCAGAAGCAGTTAAGAAATCAAACCCAACAGTAACAGATGTTAAGGTTGGCAAAGATGGCACAGCAACCGTAACCTTCCCAGATGGCACAACAGCCGTTATTCCATCAGGTAAGGCAGTTAAGAAATCATCAGATAATGCAGTTAAGGATCCAGCGGTAACACCAGTTGTAGATCCAAGCAACTTGACTGAAGCAGAAAAAGCTAAGGTAGCAGACGCAGTTAAGAAATCAAACCCAACAGTAACAGATGTTAAGGTTGGTAAAGATGGCACAGCAACCGTAACCTTCCCAGATGGCACAACAGCCGTTATTCCATCAGGTAAGGCAGTTAAGAAATCATCAGATAATGCAGTTAAGGATCCAGCGGTAACACCAGTTGTAGATCCAAGCAACTTGACTGAAGCAGAAAAAGCTAAGGTAGCAGAAGCGGTTAAGAAAGCTAACCCAACAGTAACAGATGTTAAAGTTGGCAAAGATGGCACAACCACCGTAACCTTCCCAGATGGCAGCACAGCCGTTATTCCATCAGGTGATACAGTTAAGAAATCATCAGATAATGCAGTTAAGGATCCAGCGGTAACACCAGTTGTAGATCCAAGCAACTTGACTGAAGCAGAAAAAGCTAAGGTAGCAGAAGCAGTTAAGAAATCAAACCCAACAGTAACAGATGTTAAGGTTGGCAAAGATGGCACAACTACAATTACCTTCCCAGATGGTAGCACAGCCGTTATTCCATCAGGTGATACAGTTAAGAAATCTAATCCAACAGCAACAGATGTTAAAGTAGGTAAAGGTGGCACAACAGCAGCAATCCCAGCTAATAAAGCAGATGATGAGTCTAAGGATGCAGATGGTGTTAAAGATCCATCAGTAACACAAGTTACAGATCCAAGCAACTTGACAGACGCTGAAAAAGCTAAAGTAGCAGAAGCAGTTAAGAAATCAAACCCAACAGCAACCGATGTTAAAGTAGGTAAAGATGGAACAACAACGGTAACCTTCCCAGATGGTACAACAGCAGTAATCCCAGCTGATAAAGCAGTTACATCTGCTGAGCAAGGTTCACATGCAGTAGCACCAGATGATAAAGCAGTTACATCTGCTGAACAAGGTTCACATGCAACAACATCAGCTAAGAAAGTAGGAGCGAAAGAGTTGCCAAATACTGGTACAGAACAATCTAGCGCTTCACTTGCTCTAGCACTTCTTGCAGCAGCAACAGGGGGACTCCTTATCGCGAAAAAACGCGAGGAAGAAGAGTAAGAAATTACCTTGATAAAATAATTCATAGGATAAACATTCTATAAATTTAACGAAAAGAGATTGGAACACTATGTTCTAGTCGCCCCCAAAAAGATAGCATCTCCGAAAGGAGATGTTATCTTTTTTTACTAGTGAATTAAATGATAGTTTATTATTATATTATTTTAAGTCTGTCATATTGACATACAATTTAATTTTTACTATAATTCTTGCAGGAGGATACGTCTAATGAAAATAATAAAAAAATTGATGCAAATTGCCTTAGCAGTCTTTTTCTTCGGTTTGCTAGCAACAAGTGCAGTATTGGCGGATGATGCTGATTCAGAAGGATGGCAGTTTGTCCAAGAAAATGGTAGAACCTACTACAAGAAGGGGGACCTAAAAGAAACCTACTGGCGAGTGATTGATGGCAAGACCTATTATTTTGATTATAATGGTGAAATGGTTGTTGGTTGGCAACACATTCCAATGCCAGTTAAAGGATATACAATTGGTCCTTACCCTAATGGTATAAGATTAGAAGGTTCCCCAATGCCAGAATGGTACTACTTTGACAAAAATGGAGTGCTACAAGAATTTGTTGGCAAGCAAGTTTTAGAAGCAAAAACTGCTACAAACACCAACAAACATCATGGGGAACAATATGATAGCCCAGCAGAGAAACGAGTCTATTATTTTGAAGATCAGCGTAGCTATCACACTTTAAAAACTGGTTGGATTTCTGACGAAGGACATTGGTATTATTTACTGAAGGATGGTGGCTTCGATGCTCGTATCGACAGTTTGACGGTTGGAGAGCTAGCACGTGGTTGGGTCAATGATAACTCAACTTGGTACTATCTAGATCCAACAACTGCTACAATGCAAACTGGTTGGAAACAACTTGGCAATAAGTGGTACTACCTCCGTTCATCAGGTGCAATGGCAACTGGCTGGTATCAAGAAGGCTCAACTTGGTACTATTTAGATGCTGAAAATGGTGATATGAAAACGGGCTGGCAATACCTTGGTAACAAGTGGTACTATCTCCGTTCATCAGGAGCTATGGCCACTGGTTGGTTCCAGGTAAATGGCAAATGGTACTACGCTTATAGTTCAGGTGCTTTAGCAGTGAATACCACTGTAGAAGGCTATTCTGTCAACTATAATGGCGAATGGATCCGATAATGACAGGGCGCTTATAATTATATTAGAGCACTCGCTTAATCAAAGGAGTGACTTTGTTGTACTTTACCTGACGATTGGGGAGATTAAAAGCATGTGAAATCTACACATGCTTTTTCGTTAGTTATGAGTGTTGAACTTGACTAACCATTGACAAAAGATAAGAGTAATCAAAATAAGATACAAAAATACCAATGCTAACTGCACCGAAACGCTCGATGCTATGGATAGGGCTAATAGAGAGAGCAGGGACGGGGCGAGAATGTCCACGGTGCTTAGAGCAGAACCCACCGTCCCCATCTTGTCACTGGGGATATAGGCAAAGACAGCTGCTTGTAGGCGAGGACTGAGAATGCCGATAATCGTAGAACTGATGAAACTAGTCATGAAAATCATGATATAGGCTTGACAGAAGATACTAGTTATCAGAGCCAATAGGGAAATCTCACAGAAAACCAAGAGGTGCGTGAAACGGATATTTTTAAATAGATTACTGCTGGTCATATTGCCAAGGATAGCTCCACAAGAAATGATGATGGAGAGCAGGGCTAGGAGTTGCCCAATGCTCAGTTGTGCTAGTGTCTGTTGGATGAAGCGGAGGGCAATCAGCCGAGGGGACACATCCAAGATGGCAATCATACTGGTCGTCAGAAACAGTAGTATGACGGTCTCTTTTAATCTCAGGAGCACAGCCAGCGACTGTCTAAGATGTTGAAAATATTTCTTAAAAGTCAGTGCTGTATGTGACATTTCAATCCTTTTTTCAACCTCATACAAGGTATGTCGAATAACATACAGGCCCAAAAAGGCAATGACAAAAGTCAGAGTGTTGATAAGGGAAATAGTTTGAATACTCATAACATTGATAAGGAACGCGCCAGCCAGATTGGCAACAATGCGGACAGCCCTCATCAGTGACTGCCTGAACCCCATGGCATCATGCAGGTCGTCCTTAATTACACTGATGTAGAGGGCGTTCATCATGTAGGCAGACAGGTAGCTCAAGGTGTCAGAGATGAGGTTGATGATGACAATCATAATGACTGAAACTAATGAAAAGGGCGACAAGACGAGAAATACTGTCAAAATAGCGTAGAGCAGGATTTTGATTTTGGAAATCCAGAGTGCGTGTTTGACTCTATTTTCTTGAAAATCTCCTAGAATCCCGAGAAAGAGTTGAGATAGTAGGGGAACCATCTCTGAAATGGAAATCAGTAAAATCGCTAGCGGAGCGAAATTGTACTGAGCCACATAATTGATAATGGCGAGGTAGAAAATACTGTCGCCGAATGATGAAAAACAGCTGTTTAGCAGCAACTGTCTATATATGTTGTTTGTCCAAAATAATTTCATACTTTTCCCCTTATGTCTGCACATCGAATGGGAATTTATTATTTAATAGACACCAATATACCCCCATGCTTCCTATTCCGAAGTCAAACAAATCTGCTTTACCACTATCTCCTTGAAACATCAGTAAACCGTGTTCATCTCGTTCAGAACATGCTAAAATTACCTGTTGGATTTTTTTCATCAGTAATTTGTTTTGATTGTAGACAGTGGTTTGTAGTAAGCTAGTTATTCCGTGGCAATATCCTGTCATCATTTTTAGATGATGGTTAAAAATAAATTCTTGATATTTACTAATAATATCTTTGTTTCCGTCACAATCGTACATACAAAGATATAAGATTATTCCGGAAATTCCTTCGCACCAAGAAAGTTGTAAATTTCCTAAATTTTCAGTATTAGAAGTAACTTTTTCTAATAATTTTTTTAATTCAGTATGGAATGTATGGAGATCATTATAGAACATAGAAGGTTCTAAGACTTTAGAATAGGCAAATAAAGCATATGCAATTCCACAATATCCATGAGCAAAGCTATAGTCTAAAATCGTTTCTTTGGCTGTATCTCTTTGTAGGAAATAATGATAAATTTCCCCTATACTATTGTGGATGAAAATTTTAAGAGTATTGTCATTGGTAAATTGATAGTATTTTATTAATGATAATAGGACACCAGATTTTCCCAATGCAAAGTCTATTTCCTCTAGAGTATCATAATTCTCTATTAATTTCTTAGCGGTGTCGTTTGCTAATTGTAGATAGTATTGATTTTTACTGATAGAAAATAAATGTAGGAGTAACCATAGATAGCCTGCATCACCAAATAGCAGTGAGTATTGATATTCATATGTGTGTGTCGTTCTAATTGTCACTGCCTTCTTGATGATAGAGAGTATTTTAGAATCCAGTTCTGGGTGGTACAATTTATTTAGAGGAAACAGTAGTCCAGCTATTCCGTGTTGGAATGATAAATTACTTACGAAATTTCCAAATTCTGTTGAAGAAGTGATCCTTCCTTCAGAATTTACAGTTTTATCTAGTAAAAATCGTAGAACACTATTACATTCTGTTTTGTAATCATATTTATGTTCCTCTATTTTTTTAATTTTGACTAAATTATTTGTTTGACTTAAATTTAGTAGATATTGTAACCAAAATAGTTGCTCATCTGTGAGCTGACCTTGAGTATGTGATAGTTCTAGTAATTGTTCTATTTTGTTCAGTACAGTTATATGATATTTAGAGTCGCCTTTAAGAAATTTTAATGTTCCACTCGTAAATATAGAATATCCTAGCATACATAGAGCAAAATACACTTGTCCAATAGTACTTTGTTTTAAGTCTACATCAGGATTGACAAAAAAAGGTGTGTGTACATTACGTACAGTAGTCATGATAGGTTCTAAGTTTTCTAAGTCAATCAAAAAAACATCATCAGTTTTAGAAGAGTATAGAAAATTTGAAGGTGATAAGTCCCCGATTTTATATCCCTCAGAATGAATATCATTTAGAATATCAACTATTTTATTCATAATACCTATTCTTTTGTTTGTATCGATGTTTGACTGTTTCAAAAAATTAAGTAAGTCTACTCCATCTATAAAATCTTGAACTACGAAGTAATCATCTGAGATATAAAAATCTTCTATAAAGTATCCAGTATATGTCTTGGATTCAAATGATTGTAATAATAATGCTTCATTACGTAATTCATCGTTAGCATAATACTTCCCCTCAAAATCATACGATAAGAATGGGCGACACTGCTTAATAATAACTTTTTGGTGAGTTGAGCTTAGAGAGGCTCTATATACATTTCCTCTGTTGGANTTTTTTAGTATACACTCCATATTATAGTTTGTAATAGGGGTGTTTGATTGACTTTGAGTTTTAACATCAACTAAAAAATAATCTTCTAGCTCTTGATTTGTAAATAGAGGTTTAACATATGTAGGTAGAATTGGATAATTAAGCCTTTTATCTTCTACGAAATTGCCAGTATTATCTTTGATAAGATAAAGTAATTTTTTGTTTTGTTTATCATATCTTCTAATTTTTTTGAATGCTCCAAAGCGATAATGTACAGGAGAGTGGCGTCCACATTGAAAATCTGTCAGTATTCTAGGGGCTTTGAATTCTGTAAGAAGTGATACTAAGTCAAGAATAGCACTTCTTGCCTCTCCTGAACTATTATTGTAGATTGTAATAAATTTGTTTGCAGTTGGTGATATTTCTCGGGGAGAGTTAATCTTTTTTAGTCTATGAATATTCTTACAAACTTTAAAGCAGTATTGATGTTTAATTAGAAAAGGTAATAGTATACGGAATATTTTCTTATAATCTTTTAATTGGGTGCTAATNTGAATTTTCCACCCTTGGTCTACCGTAAGATTCTGTTTTGCAATATAACACCAATCTTCATCTTCAGTATATACTATATTATTAGACAAAAGACTGTTTTTTATAAAATCCATACATTTCTCCTTACAAATAATACTCAATGAAAATCAAAGAGCAAACTAGGAAGCTAGCCGCAAGCTGTACTTGAGTACGGTAAGGCGACGCTGACGTGGTTTGAAGAGATTTTCGAAGAGTATAAAATAAGCCTCTTTCGACTGTTTTGCGGAAAGAGGCCTGTTATATATTAGTTATCCAGTGACGCTACAACTGACACCACATGTGATGTCACAAAGCTCTAGCATATCTTGTTCGTTTGTATTTTCACTTGGTAGCATTTCGAGTTCGATTAGAGTGCTCATGTTTGACCCCCCATAATATTATTTACAGTTTTTGTCCGGTAAGGGTAGCTGTATGAACCTTAAGTGATATACATTGATTGAATAGGATCCTTTAGTTAGATTCAATCAATCTATAACACATCAATATAATAACTCTTTTAGGATGACTTGTCAAATATTAGTATATATTTTTAAATCTTGAATTGTCAAATTAAGTGTATACAATAGAATGAAATAAGAAATGAACAAATTGATTAGGAAAGTTAACTTAATTTCTAGAAATGTTTTAGCAACTATAGTGTACTATTCTAGCTTCAATAAACTATAGCTTTCCCGTAGCATACTTCATAAGATAAGGCGTTTTCCACTTAAGAAATTTTCGTGGTCGATTATTTAGAACCTGTATTCACAAAAAAATGTTAAACTAGGGTTATGACCCGCAAAGCATATGATACTGATTTAAACGATCAAGAATGGGCTAAGATTGAACCCTATTTCTCCAAACACTGCACCTATAAATGGCCGAAACGAGTACTTGTTAATGCGACTTTGTACGTCACTAAAACAGGTTGTCAATGATGCATGCTCCCTCACGACTTTCCTCTTTACCTAACGGTATGGAGTTTCTTTCGTCGTTCTATGAAGACAGGTTGGCTCCAGGTCAATGGCAAATGGTACTATGCTTACAGTTCAGGTACTTTGGCAGTGAATACGACTGTAGATGGTTATTCTGTCAACTATAATGGCGAATGGGTTTAATAATGAAAGAAGCGATTGTGAATGGAAACAATCGCTTTTTTTGTGAAAATATAATAAAATAGATAAGAAAGAATAAATACTTGTATGAAAAAATGAGACGGTTTTTTCGTCTAGTAAAAGGAAAACATGACAAAAAAAGTTGGTGTCGGTCAGGCACATAGTAAGATTATTTTAATAGGGGAGCATGCAGTCGTTTACGGTTATCCTGCCATTTCTCTGCCTCTTTTGGAGGTGGAGGTGACTTGTAAGGTAGTTCCTGCAGCGAGTCCTTGGCGTCTCTATGAGGAGGATACCTTGTCCATGGCAGTTTATGCTTCGCTGGAGTATTTGGATATCAAAGAAGCCTGCATTCGCTGTGAGATTGACTCAGCTATCCCTGAAAAACGGGGAATGGGTTCGTCAGCTGCTATCAGCATAGCGGCCATTCGTGCGGTTTTTGACTACTATGAGGCTGATCTGCCTCATGATGTACTAGAAATCTTGGTCAATCGGGCGGAGATGATTGCCCATATGAATCCAAGTGGTTTGGATGCCAAGACCTGTCTCAGTGACCAACCTATTCGCTTTATCAAGAACGTAGGATTTACAGAGCTTGAGATGGATTTATCCGCCTATTTGGTGATTGCAGATACAGGCGTTTATGGCCATACTCGTGAAGCTATCCAAGTGGTTCAAAGTAAGGGCAAGGATGCCCTACCGTTTTTGCATGCCTTGGGAGAATTGACCCAGCAGGCAGAAGAGACGATTTCACAAAAAGATGCTGAAGGGCTGGGGAAAATCCTCAGTCAAGCGCATTTACATTTAAAAGAAATTGGTGTCAGTAGCCCTGAGGCAGACCATTTGGTAGAAACGGCTCTGAGCTATGGTGCTCTAGGTGCCAAGATGAGTGGTGGTGGGCTTGGAGGCTGTATTATCGCCTTGGCAACCAATTGGACTCAAGCACAAGAACTAGCAGAAAGATTAGAAGAGAAAGGAGCTGTTCAGACATGGATCGAGAGCCTGTAACAGTACGTTCTTACGCAAATATTGCTATTATCAAATATTGGGGAAAGAAAAAAGAAAAAGAGATGGTGCCTGCTACTAGCAGCATCTCTCTGACTCTGGAAAACATGTACACAGAGACGACCTTGTCGCCTTTACCGACGGATGCTACTGCTGATGCCTTTTATATCAATGGTCAGCTACAAAATGAGGCTGAGCATGCCAAGATGAGCAAGATTATTGACCGTTATCGTCCAGATGGTAAGGGTTTTGTTCGTATTGACACTCAAAACAATATGCCTACCGCAGCGGGCTTGTCCTCAAGTTCTAGCGGTTTGTCCGCCTTGGTCAAGGCTTGTAATGATTATTTCAAGCTTGGTTTGGATAGAAGTCAGTTGGCACAGGAGGCTAAGTTTGCCTCAGGGTCGTCCTCTCGGAGTTTTTATGGACCACTAGGTGCTTGGGATAAGGATAGTGGGGAAATTTACCCTGTAGAGACAGACTTGAAACTAGCTATGATTATGTTGGTGCTAGAGGACAAGAAAAAACCAATCTCTAGCCGTGATGGGATGAAACTCTGTGTGGAAACTTCGACGACTTTTGATGACTGGGTGAGTCAGTCTGAGAAAGACTATCAGGAGATGCTGGTTTATCTCAAGGAAAATGACTTTGCTAAGGTTGGGGAATTAACGGAGAAAAATGGTCTGGCTATGCACGCTACGACCAAAACAGCATCACCAGCCTTTTCTTATCTGACGGATGCTTCTTATGAAGCCATGGACTTTGTTCGCCAGCTCCGTGAGCAAGGAGAATCCTGCTACTTTACCATGGATGCTGGTCCCAATGTTAAGGTCCTCTGTCAGGAGAAAGACTTGGAGCATTTGTCAGAAATCTTTGGTCAACGTTATCGCTTGATTGTGTCAAAAACAAAGGATTTGAGCCAAGATGATTGCTGTTAAAACTTGCGGGAAACTCTATTGGGCAGGTGAATATGCTATTTTAGAGCCAGGACAGTTGGCCTTGATAAAGGATATTCCTATCTATATGAGGGCTGAGATTGCTTTTTCTGACAGCTACCGTATCTATTCAGATATGTTTGATTTTACAGTTGATTTGACGCCAAATCCTGATTATAGCTTGATTCAAGAAACGATTGCTTTAGTGGAAGATTTCCTCGTTTATCGTGGGCAGACCTTGCGACCTTTTTCTCTAGAAATTCGTGGAAAAATGGAACGAGAAGGGAAAAAGTTTGGTCTCGGTTCTAGCGGTAGCGTCGTTGTCTTGGTCATCAAGGCTCTGCTAGCTCTATATAATCTTTCGGTTGATCAGGAGCTCTTATTCAAGCTGGCTAGCGCTGTCTTGCTCAAGCGCGGAGACAATGGTTCCATGGGAGACCTCGCCTGTATTGTGGCAGAAGATTTGATTCTCTACCAGTCTTTTGATCGCCAGCAGGTAGCTGCTTGGCTAAAAGAAGAAAACTTGGCGACTGTTTTAGAGCGTGATTGGGGCTTTTTAATTTCACAAGTGAAACCAACCCTAGAATGTGATTTTCTAGTGGGATGGACCAAGGAAGTGGCTGTATCTAGTGATATGGTTCAACAAATCAAGCAAAATATCAATCAGAATTTTTTAAGTTCCTCAAAAGAAACGGTAGCTGCTTTGGTAGAAACCTTGGAACAGGGGAAATCAGAAAAAATTATCGAGCAAGTAGAGGTAGCCAGCAAGCTTTTGGAAGGCTTGAGCGCAGACATTTACACGCCTTCGCTTAGACAGTTGAAAGAAGTTAGTAAAGATTTGCAAGTTGTTGCTAAGAGTAGCGGCGCTGGTGGTGGTGATTGTGGTATTGCCTTGAGTTTTGATGAGCAATCAACTGAAACCCTAAAAAACCGTTGGGCCGATCTGGGGATTGAGCTCTTATACCAAGAAAGGATGGGATATGACGACAAATCGTAAGGATGAGCACATCCGCTATGCCCTTGAGCAGAAAAGTTCCTATAATAGCTTTGATGAGGTGGAGCTGATTCATTCTTCCTTACCTCTTTACGATCTGGATGAGATTGATTTGTTTACAGAATTTGCAGGTCGAAAGTGGGACTTTCCTTTTTATATCAATGCCATGACAGGTGGGAGCGAAAAAGGTAAAGAAATCAATCAAAAGCTGGCTCATGTGGCGGAAGCCTGTGGGATTTTGTTTGTGACAGGTTCTTATAGCGCAGCCCTAAAGGATCCTACAGATGCCTCATTTTCTGTTAAGTCTAGCTATCCAAATCTCCTTCTTGGAACCAATATTGGATTGGACAAGCCTGTAGAGTTAGGACTTCAGACTGTAGAAGAGATGAATCCTCTTCTCCTGCAAGTACATGTTAATGTCATGCAGGAATTGCTCATGCCAGAGGGAGAAAGAATGTTCAGAAGCTGGCAATCGCATCTGGCAGACTACAGCAAGCAAATCCCTGTTCCCATTGTCCTCAAGGAAGTGGGCTTTGGAATGGATGTGAAGACCATCGAGAGAGCCTATGAATTGGGCGTTCGAACCTTTGACCTGTCAGGTCGTGGTGGCACCAGCTTTGCTTATATCGAAAATCGTCGCAGTGGCCAGCGTGATTATCTCAATCAATGGGGCCAGTCTACCATGCAAGCCCTTCTCAATACCCAAGACTGGAAAGACAAGGTTGAACTCTTGGTCAGTGGTGGCGTTCGGAATCCGCTGGATATGATTAAGTGTTTGGTCTTTGGAGCCAAGGCTGTAGGACTGTCTCGAACAGTTCTGGAATTGGTTGAAAGCTACACAGTCGAAGAAGTGATCGGCATTGTCCAAGGCTGGAAAGACGATCTGCGTTTGATTATGTGTGCTCTTAATTGTGCCACCATAGCAGATTTGCAAAAAGTAGACTACCTTCTTTATGGAAAATTAAAAGAAGCAAAGGATCAGATGAAAAAGGCGTAACCATCGCCTTTTTTCCATCCTCAGACCGAGGTGACTTTTTTGAATTGTGATAAAATAGAAGGGAGAGGATGCACCTATGAGAAAATTTAAAATCTTTTTATTTATTGAAGCCTGTCTTTTGACAGGAGCTCTGATTTTGATGGTATCAGAGCATTTTTCGCGTTTTCTGCTGATTTTATTCCTCTTTTTGCTTTTGATTCGCTATTACACTGGTAAAGAGGGCAATAATCTTCTTTTAGTAGTGGCAACCATTCTCTTCTTTTTCATCGTCATGCTCAATCCTTTTGTGATTCTAGCTATTTTTGTTGCGGTCATCTATAGCCTCTTTCTTCTTTATCCGATGATGAACCAGGAAAAAGAGCAGACCAATTTGGTTTTTGAAGAGGTGGTAACGGTTAAGAAGGAGAAAAATCGTTGGTTTGGAAATCTCCATCATTTTTCAAGCTACCAAACTTGCCAGTTTGATGATATCAATCTCTTTCGTCTCATGGGCAAGGATACCATTCATTTGGAGAGGGTCATCTTAACCAATCACGATAATGTCATTATCCTCAGAAAGATGGTAGGAACGACCAAAATCATCGTACCTGTAGATGTAGAAGTCAGTCTCAGCGTTAACTGTCTATATGGGGATTTGAATTTTTTTAATCATCCCAAGCGAGCCCTCCGCAATGAACACTATCATCAAGAAACAAGAGACTATCTTAAGAGTAACAAGAGTGTCAAGATTCTCTTGACCACTATGATTGGCGATGTTGAGGTGGTCAGAGGATGAAAAAACAAGCTTATGTAATCATTGCCATTACCTCCTTTCTGTTTGTCTTATTTTTCTCCCACAGCTTGCTGGAAATTCTTGATTTTGACTGGTCTATTTTCATGCACGATGTCGAAAAAACAGAAAAATTTGTCTTTTTGTTGTTGGTGTTCAGCATGTCCATGACCTGTCTCTTAGCCTTATTTTGGCGAGGTATTGAAGAGCTTTCTCTAAGAAAAATGCAGGCTAATCTCAAGCGTGTATTGGCAGGGCAAGAAGTGGTTCAGCTTGCAGATCCAGATTTGGATGCCAGTTTCAAGTCCTTGTCAGGTAAACTTAACCTTTTGACAGAAGCTCTCCAAAAAGCTGAAAATCACAGCCTTGCTCAGGAAGAGGAAATCATCGAGAAAGAACGGAAGCGGATTGCTCGGGATTTGCACGATACAGTCAGTCAGGAGTTGTTTGCGGCCCACATGATTTTATCGGGTATCAGTCAGCAGGCTTTGAAATTGGATAGAGAAAAGATGCAGACCCAGTTGCAGAGTGTCACAGCTATTTTAGAAACAGCCCAGAAGGATTTACGGCTCTTGCTCTTGCATTTGCGACCGGTTGAGTTGGAGCAGAAGAGCTTGATAGAAGGGATTCAAATTCTCCTAAAAGAGCTTGAGGACAAGAGTGATCTCAAGGTTAGTTTCAAGCAAAACGTGACGAAATTGCCTAAGAAAATCGAGGAGCATATCTTCCGTATCCTGCAAGAGTTAATCAGCAATACCCTCCGCCATGCCCAGGCCTCTTGCCTAGATGTCTACCTCTATCAGACAGACTTTGAATTACAGCTGAAGGTGGTGGATAACGGGATTGGTTTCCAGTTAGGGAGTTTAGATGACTTGAGTTATGGACTACGCAATATCAAGGAGCGGGTTGAAGATATGGCTGGAACAGTTCAACTCTTGACAGCTCCCAAGCAAGGACTGGCAGTTGATATCCGTATTCCCCTGTTAGATAAGGAATGACAAAGGAGTAAAGATGAAAATTTTACTAGTAGATGACCATGAGATGGTCCGATTGGGCTTGAAAAGCTACTTTGACCTCCAAGACGATGTAGAAGTTGTGGGCGAGGCGGCAAACGGGTCTCAAGGTATTGACTTGGCCTTGAAATTGCGTCCAGATGTTATTGTCATGGATATCGTCATGCCTGAGATGAATGGAATTGATGCGACCTTGGCTATCCTCAAAGAATGGGCTGAAGCCAAGATTTTGATTGTGACTTCGTACTTGGACAATGAAAAAATCATGCCTGTCTTAAATGCAGGTGCTAGGGGCTATATGCTCAAGACTTCTAGTGCAGATGAACTACTCCATGCTGTTCGTAAGGTGGCTGCTGGCGAGCTGGCTATTGAACAAGAGGTCAGCAAAAAAGTCGAATACCACCGCAATCACATAGAACTACATGAGGACCTGACTGCGCGTGAGCGAGATGTTCTCCAACTCATCGCCAAGGGCTACGAAAATCAGCGCATCGCAGACGAACTTTTTATCTCTCTCAAGACGGTCAAGACCCACGTGTCTAACATTCTTGCCAAACTTGAAGTCAGCGATCGTACCCAGGCTGCAGTCTATGCCTTTCAGCATAATTTGGTAGGGCATGAGGAGTTTTAGTAGTTATATAAAATAATGTTGGAGAAATGATTTGATTTAGTATCAAAGAAGCGAGTAAGTATCTCTAGCGTGATAAAATAATTTTTTCACAATATTTTTATGTTATTTGTTGACATTCATTTTATAGGGGAGTAGAATAGAGTTATAAATAGATAAAATAATATATTGACTATAAAAAATATTAATATGAACTCAAAAGGAGGTTAAAATCATGTCCCCGTAAATTATCAAAATAAGGTCACTAGAGCGTTAAGGAATTTTGAAGAAAGGATTTTTGTCATGAAAAAATATATTACTTATGCAGCTTTATTACTTACTTCAGGAGCTTTACTATCAACTACTTATGTAGTTAATGCAGAAACTACAACGTCTACCACTAAAGTGACTACATCACAAACAATTTCACAGTATACAAGCGAGAAAGAAGCAATTGATCAACTTGTTAAAGAAGGTAAAATTAAGGTTGAAGATGCAGAACAAGTTAAGTTGGTAGGATTTTCTCCTAGAGAATTAACTCAAGTAGAAAGTAATCAAGAAAAAATAGCATTTAATCAAAATAGAGATGATAAAGGAACTTGGATGAAAACAGATGGTCGCTGGTGGTTCAAATATAGTTCAGGTGGGTATGCTAAACATTGGGAATTGTTAGATGAGAAATGGTATTATTTTGATGATCAAGGTTGGATGAAATCAAATGAGTGGATTAACCCAGATGGTAATTGGTACTATCTTTCAAATGATGGTGCTATGTTAACTGGTTATAATCGAGTTGGAGATACTCCTTATTTCTTTAGGACAAGTGGAGTACTAGTTGAAAATAAAGGAGAAGCTGTAGCTGAATATGCTAAGACGTTTGCAAATAAAATTCCTGTCTTGCCATATGAACCTGCTGGTAGAGACCTTTCTGTAGGTGTTGACTGTTCTGGATTTACATATGCTATATATAAAAATTTTGACATTTACTTAGGAACTGATACTAGAACTCAATTTAATCAAGGAATTGATGTAACTGGTAGTGAAAAACCTGGAGATTTAATTTTCTTTAATAATCTTGAGCATGTGGGAATTAATATTGGTGGTAATCAAGTGGTTCACGCAAACTCTGTAAGAAAATTTGTAAACATAACTAACAATGAATACATTGGATCTATTGACGGATCTAGACGAGTTTGGTAGCAATAAATTTTAAATGTCATAAATAATTTATTATTAATTGGAGGAAATAGCTATGAAAAAATCTAAACTACTTACACTCGGTTTGCTTGCAGGTGCTGGTCTACTTTTGTCTATCAATCAAGCACAGGCTGCAGATACTTGGGTTAAAAGTGGTGCTGACTGGAATCTTTCACAAGATGGTAGTCTCGCTAAAAACAAATGGGTGCAAAATGCTGGCTCTTGGTACCACTTTGACGCTTCTGGTAACATGCAGACAGGCTGGCTCAAAGACGGAAATACATGGTATTCACTCGCAGATAGTGGCGCTATGCGTACTGGTTGGTATAAAGAAGGATCTACTTGGTACTATCTCAAAGACAGTGGCGCTATGGCAACAGGATGGGCGACTGCCAATGGTCAATGGTCTTACTTTGAAAACTCAGGTGCTATGGTCGCAGACAGAGCTGTTCCAGCAAGCGATGGGGAAAGTTATGTCATTGGTAAGGATGGTTATATGTTAACCAGACTTCCAAGTGAAGTTGAACAAGATCCTTTTGATGATACAGTTATTACAGATATCGTTACTTTGTCTGATGGTTATGACTATCACCTTGTTCATAAGAAAGATGGAGTTGTTATCGAAAAGAATGCCTGGTATATCAAACCTATTGTTGAACGTTTTTCTTATCAAAAGATTGGCGATATAAAACGAAATACTTTAGATGCAATTACTGATAATAAAAAACCAGGGGAAGAAATTGACCCTAAAGCTGTCATAAAGAATTTCCAAAACTTACCAAATAAGTATTACTTTGGAGTAGATGGACGTAAGGTTGCGAATCTACCAGAATTCACTACTCACTTCCCTATTCAAAAAGTTGGGTCTGAACTTTATCTTAAAAACTCAAGTCCAGTTATTAGTCTAGACTCATCTGGATTGACAATTAATGACAACAAACTGTATCTAAGAGGTGCCAATGATAATAATGGTAAACTTGTAACTGGATATTTCACAATGTTTATGGACGGATTATTATCTAAAGATCACCATATTTTGGGCTATGCAGATGAATCTGGTGAAATTGTGAAGATGAAAGTTTTACCTAATGATTTCCGTGATCATATTGAAAAAGGAATTTCAGGTTTTTATGGAGAAACTGTTCGATACGACGGTTCAACAGGCAATGTTTCTGTTGTGAAATAAGAAAAACGAATCGCCTAATGAGGGATGTGTGGGCGATTCGTTTTTTACTGTAATCAGCCATCATTAAGCATCTTTTAGTAAGATTATATTCGAAAACTAAAGAAAACTAAGAAGAAACCGTACCTCCCCCATCATTGAAAAGCGCAGTCATTACTTGAAAAAAGTCGCTCGTTTATGTTATAATAGGCTGTATTTAAAAAATTTTAAGGAGAAATGACAGAATGTCTGTATCATTTGAAAACAAAGAAACAAACCGTGGTGTCTTGACTTTCACTATCTCTCAAGACCAAATCAAACCAGAATTGGACCGTGTCTTCAACTCAGTGAAGAAATCTCTTAACGTTCCAGGTTTCCGTAAAGGTCACCTTCCACGTCCTATCTTCGACAAAAAATTTGGTGAAGAGTCACTTTACCAAGACGTTATGAACGCTCTTTTGCCAAATGCTTATGAAGCAGCTGTAAAAGAAGCTGGCCTTGAAGTGGTTGCTCAACCAAAAATTGACGTAACTTCAATGGAAAAAGGTCAAGACTGGGTTATCACTGCTGAAGTTGTTACAAAACCTGAAGTAAAATTGGGTGACTACAAAAACCTTGAAGTATCAGTAGATGTAGAAAAAGAAGTAACTGACGCTGACGTTGAAGAGCGTATCGAACGCGAACGCAACAACTTGGCTGAATTGGTTATCAAAGAAGCTGCTGCTGAAAACGGCGACACTGTTGTCATCGACTTCGTTGGTTCTATCGACGGTGTTGAATTTGACGGCGGAAAAGGTGAAAACTTCTCACTTGGACTTGGTTCAGGTCAATTCATCCCTGGTTTCGAAGACCAATTGGTAGGTCACTCAGCTGGTGAAACTGTTGATGTTATCGTAACATTCCCAGAAGACTACCAAGCAGAAGACCTTGCAGGGAAAGAAGCTAAATTCGTGACAACTATCCACGAAGTAAAAGCGAAAGAAGTTCCAGCTCTTGACGATGAACTTGCAAAAGACATCGACGAAGAAGTTGAAACACTTGCTGAATTGAAAGAAAAATACCGCAAGGAATTGGCTGCTGCTAAAGAAGAAGCTTACAAAGATGCAGTTGAAGGTGCAGCAATTGATAAAGCTGTAGAAAATGCTGAAATCGTAGAACTTCCAGAAGAAATGATCCACGAAGAAGTTCACCGTTCAGTAAACGAATTCCTTGGAAACTTGCAACGTCAAGGTATCAATCCTGACATGTACTTCCAAATCACTGGAACTACTCAAGAAGACCTTCACAAACAATACGAGGGAGAAGCTGAGTCACGTACTAAGACTAACCTTGTTATCGAAGCAGTTGCCAAAGCTGAAGGATTTGACGCTTCAGAAGAAGAAATCCAAAAAGAAATCGAGCAATTGGCAGCAGACTATAACATGGAAGTTGCACAAGTACAAAGCTTGCTTTCAGCTGATATGTTGAAACACGATATCACAATCAAAAAAGCTGTTGAATTGATTACAAGCACAGCAACAGTTAAATAATCTTAATAGACAAAAATCCCACCTGAATTGGTGGGTTTTCTGATGCACTATTTTCCAAAAATCTCTTTGAGATCTGCTTCTGTAATCCCAATCATGGCTGGGATGCTGTTCCAGTTTTCTTCGGTTAAGATGTAGGATTGTTCAGAGTCAGTTAATGTGGCAGTTTCAGAGACAGCTTGTGTATTTTCTTCAACATTTTCAATTAGATCACTGAAGCGTTCAATCAGATGGGTTTTTCGGGCAGTTCCGATGTGCTGGGTAGCATAGTCGAAGGCCTGTAATTCGCCTAGTAAGATAAGCTTGCTTTTGGCACGTGTAATGGCTGTGTAGATGAGATTGCGCTCCAGCATACGCCTGCTAGCACTAGTGATAGGTAGGATGACAACAGGGAACTCACTTCCCTGTGATTTATGGATACTCATGGCATAGGCAAGGCGAATCTTGTACCATTCGTTACGTGGGTAAGAGACTTCATTGCCATCAAAATCAATGACAATTTCGTCTTGTTTCGACTCGGTATATTTACCAGGAATCAGGTCTGTGATAGCTCCTAAATCTCCATTAAAGACATTGATTTCAGCATCGTTGACCAAATGAATGACCTTATCTCCCTTACGATAGTGGCACTGGGGGGCTTCAAAACTGAGTTGGTCTTTTTGTGGTGGATTAAGGAGGTCTTGCATGAGTTGGTTGATGGCATCAATCCCTGCAGTCCCTCGGTACATGGGCGCCAGAACTTGGATATCACGGGCAGGAATACCACTTCTGAGGGCAGCCCCTAAGATTTTCTCAATGGTAGCAGGAATATGGCCACTAGCAATTTCAAAGTAGGAACGGTCTGCTTTTTTCTGGGTGAAATCAGCCGGCAAGGTGCCCTGTCGAATTTGACTAGCTAGGGTGACGATAGTTGATTCTTCACTTTGCCGGTAAATTTTTTCCAAGCGAGTCTGAGGAATCAAAGGAATATGGAGTAGATCCGCTAGAACCTGCCCAGGACTGACAGACGGCAACTGGTCGCTGTCACCCACGATGAGGATTTTACTGTTAGAAGAGATGTTGGAGAAGAGTTGATTGGCCAGCCAAGTGTCTACCATGGAAAATTCATCCACGATGATAAAGTCAGCATCCAGATAATCTTCCAGATGACTGGTATCATCGTCTCCTGTCATTCCCAAATGGCGGTGTATGGTCGCGCTAGGCAAACCCGTCAATTCATTCATGCGCCGAGCAGCTCGGCCAGTTGGAGCAGCAAGAAGAATGGGCAGGTTGCTTTTTTTCCTGAGGTCAAGTCCTTCTAAAAGTGCGTAAACAGCGATGATCCCATTGATAACAGTTGTCTTACCAGTACCAGGTCCACCTGTCAGGATAAAGACCTTATTCTGGATAGCATCACAAATAGCTTGTTTTTGAATGCTATCATACTCAATCCCCAGCTCTTCTTCGACAGTAGTGATGTGTTTTTGAATGGTTTCTAAATCCTGGCTCTTCTGTTTTCCTTTTTCAAGGATACGAACCAAGTGACTGCGGATGCCTTCCTCAGCGAAAAAGAGGCTGTTGTCAAAAATCTTGGTATCAACCTGCTGAACCTTGTCTTCTTCGATCAGGTAGGAGAGTTCTTGGGCTACTTGACTGGGGTCTAGTTCCACGGGGCGGGAAGACTCAAGGAGAGTAAGGGTTTGTTCTAGCAAATCCCGTGCTTCAACATAGGTATCCCCTGTTTCCATACAGGCCTGAAAAAGACTGTGAACTAGACCAGCACGGAAGCGTTCAGGAGCCTGACTTTCGATGCCTAGTTCTTCTGCTAATTGGTCAGCAATGGTAAATCCCAAACCCTTGATATCCTCAACCAATTGGTAGGGATAATTTTCAACCACATCAAGGGTTTCTTCCTTGTAAAAGTCTTGAATTTGAAAGGCTAGTTTATTGGGAATGCCGTAGTTGGCTAGTTTGGCCAAAACCATCTCTGTTCCGTAGTTGAGACGGAGAGTGGAGACGAAAGCCTCGCGATTTTTGGCAGAGAGTCCTGAGATACTTTCTAGCTTTTCCGGGTATTGCAGAATTTCGTCAATGGTATTGTCACCATAGGTGTCGACGATTTTCTGAGCTGTCTTGAGACCAATTCCCTTGAAGTGGTTACTTGAAAAGTACTTAACCAATCCCTTGCTAGTTGGTTTTGCGCGTTCATAACGGCTGATCTGCAGTTGTTCCCCATACTTGGAGTGCTGGACAATTTGCCCCCAAAATGTATAGTCTTCTCCCTCAATCACATCAGCCATGGTTCCTGTAACAATGATTTCAAAATCATCAAAATCCGCTGCGTCCGTATCTTCGATTTCTAGGAGAAGGATGCGATAAAAATTGCTGGGATTTTCAAAAATAATCCGTTCAATGGTTCCTGAAAAATAAACTTCCATAAGATTCCTTTGCATAAATAAGTGAGAGTTAATACTCTTCGAAAATCAAATTCAAACCACGTCAGCTTCGCCTTGCCGTATATATGTTACTGACTTCGTCAGTTCTATCTACAACCTCAAAGCAGTGCTTTGAGCAACCTGCGGCTAGCTTCCTAGTTTGCTCTTTGATTTTCATTGAGTATAACTTTGTTTCTATCTTAATCAAACTGGATAGTGAATAATCATATTCTCACGATAGAAGAAGAGGCTGAGATTCTTGATTCTCGGCCTCTTCGATTTCTTAAAATGTTCCGATACGGGTGATTGGCCAGAAGCGGAATTTAGCTTCCCCTGTGATATCTTTTGCTTTAAAGGTACCTACGTGACGGCTGTCGCTAGAAACCAAGCGGTCATCTCCGAGGAGAAGGTATTCTCCTTCTGGGACAGTAAAGCTAAAGTTGGTGTTGTAATTGACATCAACTGTGAAGGCTTGGGCTTTTTCAGCAATACTTCTAAAGAAAGTGCCTTTATTTCCTTCAAATCCCTTGCCTGAGTAGGTGCTTTGGAGTTTGTCATCCTTGAAACGTTTGATATAGTCAGCTAGGTAAGGTTCGTCTGTCTCTTTGTCATTGATGTAAAGTTTATCGTTTTCGTAACGGATGGTGTCGCCAGGCATTCCAATCACGCGCTTGACGATGTCCTTATTGCCATCTTCCTCATGGGCCACCACGATATCAAAACGGTCAATAGGGAGGTGTTTGACAACAAAGAGGATTTCGCCATCCGCTAGGGTAGGGTCCATAGAATGACCTTCTACGCGGACATTACTCCAAAAAAAGATACGGCTTAAAGCTAGTACTGACAGAATTAGGAGGAACAGTCCCCACTCTTTTAAGAAATTTTTAAATGAATTCATAACTTACCTTTCTAAGCGTTTTTTCGCTTTTTCAGTATTTTTAAAGTGCAGTTTGGCGCAGAAGTTGAGTCCCTGCATACCATAGGCTTGCAAAATTTGGCTAGCCACCTTATCAGAAGCTGTTCCAGCTCCACTTGGAAGTTGATAGCCCAGTTCTCGTCCTAGATTTTCAAGATTTTCCAGAAATAGATTACGCGCAATGATAGAAGAAACTGCGACAGCCAAGTATTTACCCTCAGCCTTTTCTTCTAAGCTGATAGGATTGCTGAAACGATTGGCCTCTTGTGCCAAGTACTTGTCATAATTTTTAGCACTGGTAAAGGCATCAATTACAATTTTCTCAGGCTGAACACCTTTTTGAAGGAGGAGATAGATGGCCTGATTATGGAGGGCTACCTTAACCGAAACAGCGTTGTAGCGGTCTCCGATGACCTCGTTATACTTGCTTGGTGAGAGAAGCAGTGCCTGGTGCTGGATTCTTTCCTTGAGAATGGGAGCGATCTGACGGATTTTTTGGTCGGTCAGAGTCTTGGAATCCCCCACACCGAGTTTTCGTAAGAAGTCGTGCTGGTCAGGTGTGACAAAGGAAGCCACAACTGCAAGTCCACCAAAGTAGGAACCATTTCCAACTTCATCTGTCCCAATCAAAGGAAGATTTTGTCCGCTGATTTCCTCTGCAAGCTGATAGCCAAAGAAACTGGCGTATTTCTCAGCCCCTTCACCCTGAAGCAAGACCTTTCCAGAAGTATAGATAGAAACCGTTGCCTGAGGTAGTTTCAAAAAGTAGCGGATATAGGGATTCTTACTAGGAGACATACTAGTTTGATAGTGTTCAAGAAAAGCCTGAATCTCCTTTTCGCTTGGTATGAGTGTTATACTTGCCATAGTTTCTATTGTACCACAAAAGCAGGCAAATTTGTAAAAACTGACAAAGTTAGCGAATTTTGGTATAATATCGTGAGGTGAATTTTATGGCAAATCTAAATCGATTCAAATTTACATTCGGAAAAAAATCATTAACCTTGACAAGCGAACATGATAACCTCTTTATGGAGGAAATCGCTAAGGTTGCGACAGAAAAATACCAAGCAATTAAAGAACAAATGCCTAGTGCAGATGATGAAACAATCGCTCTTTTGTTGGCAGTCAACTGTTTGTCAACTCAACTCAGTCGTGAGATTGAATTTGACGATAAGGAGCAAGAGCTAGAAGAACTCCGTCACAAGCTTGTGACTTGCAAGCAAGAGCAGAGCAAGATTGAGGATTCCTTATGATTTCACTCCTTCTTCTATTGGTCTTGGCTTGGGGATTTTATATCGGCTATCGTAGAGGCCTGCTCTTGCAGGTCTATTACCTGATTTCAGCCATGGCATCGGCTTTTATGGCTGGCCAGTTTTACAAGGGGCTGGGAGAGCAATTCCATTTATTGCTCCCTTATGCAAATCCGCAGGAAGGTCAGGGAACTTTCTTTTTCCCATCGGATCAACTCTTTCAGTTGGATAAGGTCTTTTATGCAGGTATCGGCTACTTGTTGGTATTTGGGATTGTCTATAGCATCGGTCGTTTACTTGGTCTCTTGTTACACTTACTTCCTAGTAAAAAACTGGGAGGCAAGTTGTTCCAAATTTCAGCAGGTATCTTGTCCATGTTGGTGACCTTATTTGTCTTGCAAATGGCCTTGACCATCTTGGCGACCATTCCTATGGCAGCTATACAAAATCCTCTTGAAAAGAGTATCGTCGCAAAACACATCATCCAGAGCATACCAGTAACAACCAGTTGGCTCAAACAAATCTGGGTGACAAATTTAATCGGATAAAAAGGGCAGGAATTTTCCTAGCCCTTTGTTTACAGATTGACTAGAATCTATCAGAATGTAAAAAGCTAATACTCTTCGAAAATCTTTTCAAACCACGTCAGCTTCCATCTGCAACCTCAAAACAGTATTTTGAGCAACCTGCGGCTAGCTTCCTAGTTTGTTCTTTGATTTTCATTGAGTATGATACACCTAGACATTCAAAGACAAGGAAATAAAGATGAACAAAAAAATATTAGAAACATTAGAGTTCAATAAGGTTAAGGCCTTGTTTGAACCTCATTTGTTGACCGAGCAGGGATTGGAGCAATTGAGACAGCTGGCTCCGACTGCCAAAGCAGATAAAATCAAACAGGCTTTTGCTGAGATGAAGGAAATGCAGGCTCTCTTTGTCGAACAACCGCATTTTACCATTCTCGCAACTAAGGAAATTGCAGGAGTCTGCAAGCGGTTGGAGATGGGGGCGGACCTCAATATCGAGGAGTTCCTACTCTTGAAGCGCGTGCTTCTTGCCAGCAGAGAATTGCAAAGTTTTTATGCCAATCTGGAAAATGTCAGCTTGGAAGAATTAGCCCTTTGGTTTGAGAAATTACATAATTTTCCGCAATTACAAGGAAATCTCCAAGCCTTTAATGATGCAGGTTTCATTGAAAATTTTGCCAGTGAAGAATTGGCGCGCATCCGTCGAAAAATCCATGATAGCGAGAGTCAGGTACGCGATGTCTTGCAAGATTTGCTCAAACAAAAGGCGCAGATGTTGACAGAAGGGATTGTTGCCAGCAGAAATGGTCGTCAGGTTTTACCAGTCAAAAACACCTACCGCAATAAGATTGCAGGTGTTGTTCATGATATTTCTGCCAGCGGAAACACCGTCTATATCGAACCCCGTGAGGTGGTCAAACTGAGCGAAGAAATTGCCAGTCTGCGAGCAGATGAGCGCTATGAAATGCTTCGCATTCTCCAAGAAATTTCTGAGCGTGTTCGCCCTCATGCGGCTGAGATTGCCAATGATGCTTGGATTATCGGCCATCTGGACGTGATTCGTGCCAAGGTCCGCTTTATACAAGAAAGCCAAGCAGTCGTTCCCCAGCTATCAGAAAATCAAGAGATTCAACTGCTCCATGTTTGCCATCCTCTGGTCAAAAATGCCGTCGCAAATGATGTCCATTTTGGCCAAGATTTAACAGCCATTGTCATTACAGGTCCCAATACAGGTGGTAAGACCATCATGCTCAAGACTCTGGGCTTGACACAGGTGATGGCCCAGTCTGGTTTGCCGATTTTAGCAGATAAGGGAAGTCGTGTTGGTATTTTTGAAGAAATTTTTGCTGATATTGGCGATGAGCAGTCTATTGAGCAGAGCTTGTCTACCTTCTCTAGCCACATGACCAATATTGTGGATATTCTTGGCAAGGTCAACCAACATTCACTTTTACTCTTGGATGAGTTGGGAGCTGGTACGGATCCCCAAGAGGGAGCCGCCCTTGCCATGGCTATTCTGGAGGATCTTCGCCTGCGTCAAGTCAAGACTATGGCGACCACCCACTATCCGGAACTCAAGGCCTACGGTATTGAGACAGCCTTTGTGCAAAATGCCAGCATGGAGTTTGATACTGCGACTCTTCGCCCGACTTATCGCTTTATGCAGGGAGTTCCTGGCCGAAGCAATGCCTTCGAAATTGCTAAACGTTTAGGTCTATCTGAAGTTATCGTAGGGGATGCCAGTCAGCAGGTTGATCAGGACAATGATGTCAATCGTATTATTGAGCAGCTGGAAGAGCAGACGCTAGAGAGCCGCAAACGCTTGGACAATATCCGTGAGGTGGAGCAAGAAAATCTCAAGATGAACCGTGCTCTCAAAAAACTTTACAATGAGCTCAATCGTGAAAAGGAAACTGAGCTTAACAAGGCGCGTGAACAGGCTGTTGAGATTGTGGACATGGCCCTCAGTGAGAGTGACCAGATTCTCAAAAATCTCCACAGTAAATCTCAACTCAAACCCCATGAAATCATTGAAGCCAAGGCCAAGCTGAAAAAATTAGCTCCTGAAAAAGTAGATTTGTCTAAAAACAAGGTCCTTCAAAAGGCCAAGAAAAAACGAGCTCCAAAGGTGGGAGATGATATCGTGGTTCTCAGTTATGGACAGCGTGGTACCTTGACCAGTCAACTCAAGGACGGCCGCTGGGAAGCCCAAGTCGGTTTGATTAAGATGACCTTGGAAGAGAAAGAGTTTGACCTTGTTCAAGCCCAGCAAGAAAAGCAAGTCAAGAAGAAACAGGTCAATGTCGTGAAACGAACCTCTGGTCGTGGCCCACAAGCCAGACTGGACCTTCGAGGCAAACGCTATGAAGAGGCTATGAATGAGCTAGATGCTTTTATCGACCAAGCCCTGCTTAACAATATGGCTCAAGTTGATATCATCCATGGTATCGGAACAGGTGTCATCCGTGAAGGAGTTACCAAATACTTGCAAAGAAACAAACATGTCAAGAGTTTCGGCTATGCCCCACAAAATGCTGGAGGCAGTGGCGCAACTATTGTGACCTTTAAAGGATAAAAAAAGCCTGAGGAAATATGTGGTTCCTCAAGCTTTTTTGATTTTTAGCCTAGACATCTAAAGGTTGTCCAGTGTGATTGAGTTGTGTGACAGTAACAAAGAAGTCCTCTCTCATTCGAGTCAGAAGTTGATTTGGATAGACCTTTTCAAAGTTATCAAGACTGGCAAAGATATGCTTAGCAAGTTCTAGACCTCTGACATCGTCTTGTCTGAGAAAATTATTAGCACGTTCCATGGAAATGCTAATCATCTCTGTCATCTTGGTACTCAGTAGAGGGAAAGTATTAATCACTTCCAGAGTCTTCACTGCTAAATTCTCAGCCTTATCATAGTAACCATTAACAGAGTAATGCTTGATAGCAGTTCTTAAGCAGGCAATATAGTAGTCAGCAGTACGGATTGAATGGTATTCAGTCTGTTTTTTTAGAGTATCTAATAGGTGGTAGAGCCTGTAATCTAAAAATTCGATTGAAAAGTGAGGCAGGATAGATGAAAAGATATTGACCTCAATTTTGTTCCAGTCGTCCAATTCACTCAGATAGTTCTTGATATATTCTAGTTCTTGATAATCTTTTGGAGTCAGAAAAGAATCGCCGATGATGTTTGCGATAGCAAATTTATTGACTACACGATTGGCAATCACATAGTGTTCAGCGATCCCAGGATTTTCCATGGGTTGATTAATCAAACTAATGATCTTTTTAAATTCACGCTTATAGGCCAAATCAGCAACCTGAGCCTGTAATTTATGAAATTCAGTTGGGAACATTTGCGTTTTGAGACTATCAAAGGTCTCCTTATCAATTCCAATATTAGACAGAATCTCTTCAAATTTTTGAATGGTTATTCGAGATTTCCCTTGCTCAAACTGACGTAAAAAATGAGGAGTCACCGTTGTACCAGCAGCTTCCTTCTGAGTAAACCCTCTCTCCTCACGAATGGCCTTATATACTAATCCATAAACACTTTCATCTTGCATCCTAAATCTCCTCAAGTCCTTTTTTCCATTCTATCATAATTCTACCAGTTTTTAAGGGAATTTTT
>NZ_RJPX01000028.1:0-26935 GCF_003944325.1 Streptococcus mitis
GTAGCCCATAGCTTTGAGAGCATAGTGGATAGTAGTTGGATGACAGCCAAATTCAGCAGCTATTTCAGTCAAATAAGCGTCTGGATTGTCAGTAAGATAGTTTTTCAGTCTATCTCTATCAACCTTTCTTGGTTTTGTTCCTTTTACTTGATGGTTTAGCTCTCCTGTTTTCTCTTTTAGCTTTAACCAGCCATAAATGGTATTACGTGAAATTTGGAAAATGTGTTATGCTTCTGTGATACTACCTGTTCGCTCACAATAGCAGAGAACTTTTTTACGAAAATCTATTGAATATGCCATAAGAAGATTATACCACGTTATGTACTATTTTTGGTTCAGTTTACTATAAAATTCTAGTTCACGGTTAATAATGCCAGCAATCACATTCATTCGTAATCCGAAGTGTTTACGATGATTTCGATAGGTTATTAAATATTTTAAATGTTTTACTTTGGCAAAGATGTTCTCAACCTTGATTCTCTCCTTAGATAGCGCATGGTTATAGAATTTATCTTCAAGAGTTAGTTTCTCAAGTTTACTTTGATTTCTTCGGACTTTGACTCATTTTGAAGACCTTCATATCGTGGCAATAGTTCAGCGCAATATCAAAAGAAACAATTCTCCCGTGACTTGTGACAATCGCCTGAGCCTTGACTTTCTCGCGCTTTGATGCGAGGAGCTTTTCTGTTTAAGCTTTATCAATAAAACATGCTATAATAGTTGCAGAAAGGTTGGTAGTTATGGCTAGGATATTGGTTATTGAAGACAATAGTGACATTCAAGAAATTTTGCGAACACTTCTTACTGAAGAGCATGAAGTGATTCAAGCCTTTTCAGGAACTGAAGGAATCATGCGTTTTGACCAAGGTGGGATTGACCTCGTTTTGCTAGATATCATGCTTCCTGGGAAAAATGGGGATCAGGTTTTAAAAGCTATCAGGGAACAAAGTCAAACTCCAGTCATTATGCTAACGGCTTTGAGCGATAAGAAGTTAATCAGTCAATACCTCTTAGACGGTGCCAATGATTACATAGTCAAACCTTTTGATTTGGACGAAGTCTTTGCTAGAGTTACTGTTCAATTACGCCAAAGTACAGAAAAACAGTCTATGGAAATAGGAAAAACTAAAAATCTGCCACAAAACTTGAAAAATATCCAGTTTGATGCAGAAAGTTTTGAAATCAAAAATAGCCAGGAAACCATTCGCCTTGCCAAGAAAGAATGCTTGATTCTCCAAACTCTCCTTAAACACCCTAAGAAAATTTTCACTAAGGAAGAACTTTATGAATTGGTCTGGGAGGAGAGTTATCTACCTGGAGATAATACCCTCAATACGCATTTGAGTAATCTTCGTAAAAAATTAAACCAGCTTGACCCAAATCAAGAATATATTGAAACCATCTGGGGAGTTGGGGTAAGATTAAAAGGAGACAAGCAATGACCTACATGATAATTTTTGTCCTACTAGTACTCCTAATTATGTTATCGATTGCATTGATTCGCTACCATCTAGCACTTAAAAACTTGAGTCAACAGATTGAAGACAAGATTCTCACGGGTAGTATGAAAAGAGTCGGAGTCAACATTTTTTCCAAACATTTTTTACATCTCTACCAGCAAATTGAGAATCTATTTCAGGAAGTGGAACAATCTCGATTGGTGATGAAAAGGGAAAAACAGACTCTGGATATGGCCATCAGCAATATCGCCCATGATATTCGGACACCTTTGACTATCGCTTCAGGCTACACCCAACAATTGATAAAGTCTCCTGAAGACAAATCAGAAACCTTACAAAAAATAGCCCAGCATCTTGATTTAGTTTCCAAACGTTTGGAGGCTCTTCTAGAATATCGTCGTTTGATGGAAGGAGCTGTCAAACCGAAACTGGAAGAAGTGGATCTTTCAGCTTTTATCACCAAAAAGACTTTGGCTTATTATGATGTTTTTCAGGCGGCAAATATCACGCTTGATTTTAAGGTTGAAGCTGGTCTGAAAATGAGGACTGATGAAGACTTGCTGGATCGAATTTTACAAAATCTGCTTGGAAATGTCCTCAAACATGGCAAGGAAGAAGCGCGTCTGTCTTTGCGAAAAGAAAAGGAACAGCTTGTCTTAGAGATTGCAAACCTTGTTAAACAGCCTATCAAAAAAATAGAAAAGCTCAGTAACCGTTTTTATTCTGAAAATCTATCAGACACCGAAGAATCCTCTGGTTTAGGCCTTTATATCACTGAGGAATTATGTCATCTTCTCGGTGCAGAGATGAAACTAAGCACAGATGGCCAGTGGTTATCGGTTTTCATTTATTTTTAACGAAAAGAAACCTCCTCTAGCCTACAGAGGAGGTCATTTTTTATAGACTTTTCTTTTTGAAAACTGCCAGTCCACTTAGATTAAAGATTACAATAACAGCTAAGGTAACTATAAGTGTATAGAAAATGGATTCACTATTAGCAGTCATAGCATAGGAAAAATGCAAGGACAAATATGGTAAAAATTTGATATTTGGAAAAATGATCATTGGCATAGAAAGGATGATAGAGCTAATCAGATAACCAATAAATACGGCAAGATAAGAATGAGTCAGGTAGAGAATAAAGGAAATAATCGAAAGCCAAGCGAGAAGGCAGAGAAATTGAAGGAAAATCATTAAGAGGAGATTAGTAACAAAACCATCAGGTATCGTACCAAGTCCGTTTAGTAGAGTTGAGGGAACAAAAGCAATCACAAGGCTGGCGATGAGTTGTAAGAGAGCGATACTTGCTAGAACAAAGGATTTAGCGAAGAAAAACTCTGTACGAGAAACGCCAACTGTCAAACTATTTTTATAAAGCTTGCCGATTAAATCGACCCCAAGAACTAAACATGTTAGAATAATGCAGAGAAAAACAAGGTTTGAATCATTGCTAGACGCATTGATAAGAGCTTGAATACCGTCCCAACCATGGGTTGGAATTTCTGGTTCTTCTGTCTGGATTGCCATCAGATGGCCTGTAGCCCCGATAGTGGCACCCAGTAGCAAGAGGACAAAGAGAATGAATTCTGTAATCCAGAATCCTTTGGAGCGGAAAAGACGGTAAAAGTCTGCTTGAATGGTATGTATCATGATTTTCCTCCTATTGGACCAATTGAGTGAAGTATTCTTCTAGGTTTTGACGGGCATAGTAAATCTCGTCAATGTCAACATCTGCCAAGGTTAATTCCTTGAGAATCTGTTTGACATCTTGTTCCTGACCAAAGATGTGAATTTCGTTTTCAGGATTAACAACCTTGAACTGGAGCTGGATTTGTTCTTTCAATACTTGACAAGCTTTCTCTTGATCAGCTGTCTTAAGGACAATATAATCCTCACTTAGTGTTTCAAATTCAGCTTTACTGATTTCACGGATAATCTTACCTTGATCTAAAATACCAAAACGATTTGCTACGAGATAGAGTTCTGACAAGATATGGCTAGAGATGAGAATGGTTATTCCTTTTTCTTGATTGAGCCGTTGAATCATTAGTCGAAATTCTTTGATACCGATTGGGTCGAGACCGTTGATAGGTTCATCTAAGATTAGGAAGTCTGGTTTGGATAGGAGGGCAATGGCGATGCCAAGTCTTTGTTTCATTCCTAGAGAGAAATCACGAAAAACTTTTTTACCTGTATCTGGCAAACCGACATAGTCCAGCGTTTCTCGAATGACTTGATCAGCATTTGGAACATGACGAATCATACAGTAATATTTCAGGTTTTGATAGGCTGTTAAGTGATTATGAGCTACAGGTGATTCGATCACTGAACCTACTCGAGATAGAGACTTGCTCCACTCATTTTCCGTTTTGCTGGAGAAGAGGGAAACAGTTCCTTTATCCGCAAACAGTAGTTGCGTTATGATTTTTATCAAGGTGGTTTTCCCAGCTCCATTCTTCCCTATAAGTCCATAAATATCTCCCTCTCTTATCGTTAGATGAAGATCCTGAAGAATAGGTTGTTTGTCAAAGTTTTTGGACAATCCATGAATGTCAAGTACTGTTTTCATGATTCTCTCCTTTTAATTTATTTTGATAACTTTAGTATAAAGTATAGAAATCAAAGAAAGCTCAAGGATTTCTAAAGAGTTTCTAAAGTTTTAGGAATTCTTAAATATCAAAACCCAGTTGATATGAACTGGGCTTCTTAATTATAGAATATATTTCTCAATCGCACGCGCAACGCCGTCTTCTTCGTTTCTTGCTGTAACGTCGTCAGCTAGGGATTTGACATAATCGCTGGCATTTCCCATAGCAATACCAAGCCCTGCAAACTGGAGCATTTCGATATCGTTATTGGCGTCGCCCATGGCCATGATTTCTGACGGCTCAATCTTCAAAATTTCAGCTAGTCGAGAAAGAGCAGTAGCCTTTGTCGTTCCGAGTGGCATAGCTTCATAAATAACAGGCTGCGAACGAACACCGCTAAATCGTTGGCAAAGCTCCTCAGCAAAACGCTTCTCAAAATCGTCTGTTTGACTCTCAGTTCCTAAAAACATTCCTTGGAACATACGATACTTGCCACTGGTAGCTTCCTCTAGTGAAATTTCAGTCAGGTCTGAAAAGACTAGCTCGGCATCATTTTGAATGATTTTATTGGGCTTGCCACCGAGGACAAAATAATGTTCCTCATCAAAAAGAGTCAACTGGACGTCACTCTTTTCTGCTAGATCATAGAGGTATTCGATGTCAGCTGAACTGAGTTCTTGCCAATCAACCAAACTCCAATCGCTAGTCTGGTGAGTTGAGCAACCGTTGTTAACAATCACATACTCATTCTGGAGGTCAAGTCCCAGTTTTTGATAGTAGGGGAGGACACCGAAAAGCGGGCGTCCCGTACAAAGTACTAGTTTGACACCTTTTTCAATAGCTTGGTGAATAGCAGTAATGTGAGCTTGTGGAATTTCCTTGGCTTCATTGAGGAGGGTTCCATCCATATCCAAGGCTAGTAGTTTAATCATAAGACTTCCTTCTTTATCTTTTGGTATTATTATAGCATATTTTGGAGGAAAGGAGACAGAATCTTCGGCTAATCATGGTATAATATAAGTTAATGAAAAATTCCAACGAGGCTGAGATGAAATTACTTTATACTGATATTCGGACTTCTTTGACAGAAATCCTAACCAGAGAGGCAGAAGAGCAAGTTGCCGCGGGCAAGCGAGTCTTCTATATCGCTCCCAACTCTCTTTCTTTTGAAAAGGAACGCGCCGTGCTGGAATGCTTGTCCCAGCAGGCTTCTTTTACGATTACCGTCACGCGCTTTGCTCAAATGGCTCGTTACCTGGTTTTGAATGACTTGCCTGCTAAGATCAGTCTTGATGACATTGGTCTTGGGATGGCCTTTTACAAATGCCTTGCCGAACTTGATCCCAAAGACTTACGAGTATACGGTGCCATCAAGCAGGATCCTCAATTCATCCAGCAGTTGATTGATCTTTATCACGAGATGACGACTGCTCAGATGAGTTTTTTGGACTTGGAAAGTTTGACTGATGAGGATAAGCGGGCAGATTTGCTCTTGATTTTTGAGAAAGTAACGGCCTATCTCAATCAAGGCCTGTTAGCTCAGAGAAGTCAGTTGTCCCATTTGATTGAGGCTATTGAGAATGACAAGGTAAGTAGTGATTTTACTCAAATCGCCTTGGTCATTGATGGATTTACCCGTTTTTCTGCTGAGGAAGAGCGGATTGTGGACCTACTTCATGGCAAGGGTGTTGAGGTTGTCATTGGGGTTTATGCTAGCAAGAAAGCTTATACCAGTCCTTTTAGCGAGGGAAATCTCTACCAAGCCAGTGTGGAGTTTCTCCATCATCTAGCCTCTAAATACCAAACACCTGCACAGGACTCTTCTCAAACTCATGAGAAGATGGATAGCTTTGACAAGGCCTCTCGTTTGCTGGAGTCTTCTTATGACTTTTCAGAGTTCAGCTTGGATGTAGATGATAAGGACCGGGAAAATCTGCAAATCTGGTCTTGTTTGACGCAGAAAGAAGAGTTGGAGTTGGTAGCCCGTAGCATTCGTCAGAAATTACATGCCAATCCAGACCTGAGTTACAAGCATTTTCGTATTCTCTTAGGAGACGTAGCTTCTTACCAGTTATCTCTAAAAACCATTTTTGACCAGTATCAGATTCCTTTCTATCTTGGTAGAAGCGAATCTATGGCTCACCATCCCTTGACACAGTTTGTTGAGTCTATTTTGGCTTTGAAACGTTATCGTTTCCGTCAGGAGGATTTGATAAACCTTCTTAGAACAGGTCTGTATACCGACCTTAGTCAGGTTGATATTGATGCATTTGAGCAATATATCCGTTATCTTGGTATCAATGGCTTGCCAGCCTTTCAGCAAACCTTCACCAAATCCCACCATGGAAAGTTTGATTTGGAACGTTTAAATGCTCTTCGTTTGCGTATTTTAGCCCCTCTTGAGACTCTCTTTACCAGCCGAAAGCAGAAGGCTGAAAATCTCTTGCAAAAGTGGAATAGCTTTCTAAAAGAAGGAGCGGTGACCAAGCAACTGCAAAATTTGACAGCTAGAATGGAAGCTCTTGAACAGGAAAGACAAGCCGAAGTTTGGAAGGCATTCTGTCATGTTTTAGAACAATTTGCGACTGTTTTTGCTGGTTCACAAATTAGTCTGGAGGACTTCTTGTCCTTGCTTCATTCCGGTATGAGCCTATCTCAGTATCGTACTATTCCAGCAACAGTAGACACAGTTCTGGTGCAGAGTTACGATTTGATTGCACCACTGACTGCTGACTTTGTCTACGCCATTGGTCTAACTCAGGACAATTTACCTAAAATTGCGCAAAACACCAGTCTTTTGACTGATGAAGAAAGACAAAACTTAAACCAAGCGACAGAGGAAGGGGCGCAATTGCTGATTGCTAGCAGTGAAAACCTCAAGAAAAATCGCTACACCATGCTTTCCTTGGTCAATTCTGCTCGTAAGCAGTTGGTCTTGTCGGCTCCAAGCCTTTTTAATGAAAGTGAAAGTAAGGAATCTGCCTATCTTCAAGAGCTTGTCCATTTTGGATTTAGTCGAAAAGAGAAGAGGATGAATCACAAAGGGCTGTCTAAGGAAGAACTGGGATCCTATCACAGTCTTTTGTCCAGTCTGGTTGCCTATCACCAGCAGGGCGAAATGAGTGATAGGGAGCAAGATTTGACCTTTGTCAAGGTTCTGGCGCGTGTCATGGGTAAAAAACTAGACCAGCAAGGTTTGGAAAATCCAGCCCTCCCAACCAGTCCAAGCAGTAAGCAGTTGGCTAAGGATACCTTGCAGGCTCTCTATCCAGCTAATCAGGAATTTTACCTGTCTACGTCTGGTTTGACGGAGTTTTACCGTAACCAATACAGTTATTTCCTCCGCTACGTGTTAGGCTTGCAGGAGGAATTACGTCTACGTCCTGATGCCCGCAGTCACGGAAATTTCTTGCACCGTATCTTTGAACGCGCCTTGCAGTTTCCTGACGAAGATTCCTTTGACAAACGTTTAGAACAAGCTATCCAAGAAACCAGTCAAGAACGGGAATTTGAGGCTATTTATCAGGAAAGTTTGGAAGCCCAGTTTACCAAGGAAGTTCTACTTGATGTAGCTCGCACGACTGGCCACATTCTCCGCCACAATCCAGCCATCGAAACCATCAAAGAAGAGGCAACATTTGGAGGCAAAGAGCAAGCCTTTATTCAATTGGACAATGGTCGCAGTGTCTTTGTACGAGGTAAGGTTGACCGCATTGACCGTTTGAAAGCTGATGGGGCGATAGGAGTGGTAGACTACAAATCCAGTCTAACTCAGTTCCAGTTTCCTCATTTCTTTAATGGCCTCAATTCCCAGTTGCCAACTTATCTAGCTGCCTTAAAAAGAGAAGGGGAGGAGAACTTTTTCGGCGCTATATACTTGGAAATGGCTGAGCCTATCCAATCTCTGATGGCCGTTAAAAGTCTAGCAGGTGCAGTAGTAGAAGCTAGCAAGTCAATGAAATACCAAGGCCTCTTTTTAGAAAAAGAAAGCAGTTATTTAGGCGAATTTTATAACAAAAACAAGGTTAATCAGCTGACGGATGAGGAATTCCAGCTCCTACTGGACTACAATGCCCATCTGTACAAGAAGGCAGCTGAGAAGATTTTAGCAGGTCAGTTCGCCATTAACCCTTATACTGAAAATGGTAGAAGCATTGCCCCATACGTCCAGCAACATCAAGCCATCACAGGCTTTGAAGCCAATTACCACTTGGGTCAAGCCCGTTTCCTAGAAAAGTTGGACTTGGCTGATGGCAAGCGTCTGGTCGGAGAAAAGCTCAAGCAAGCTTGGTTTGAAAAAATAAGAGAGGAGTTGAATCGATGAAGCCCATTCCCTTTTTAGCTGAGGAAGAAATTCAAAAACTGCAAGAAGCAGAAGCGAGTTCGAGCAAGGAACAGAAGAAAACTGCCGAGCAAATCGAAGCTATCTACACTTCTGGACAGAATATCCTGGTCTCAGCATCAGCTGGTTCTGGTAAGACCTTTGTCATGGCAGAGCGCATTCTAGATCAATTGGCGCGTGGTGTCGAAATTTCTCAACTCTTTATCTCAACCTTTACCGTTAAGGCTGCCACAGAACTTAAGGAACGTTTGGAGAAAAAAATCAGCCAACAAATTCAAGAAAGCGATGATGTTGACCTCAAACAACACTTAGGTAGACAGTTGGCAGATTTGCCAAACGCTGCTATTGGTACCATGGATTCCCTCACACAAAAATTCCTTGGCAAACATGGCTATCTGATTGATATTGCGCCTAATTTCCGTATTTTACAAAACCAGAGCGAGCAACTCCTTCTAAAAAACGAAGTCTTTCATGAGGTCTTTGAAGTCCATTATCAAGGTAAACAGAAAGAGACCTTTAGTCATTTACTGAAAAACTTTGCTGGACGTGGCAAGGATGAACGAGGGCTGCGCCAACAAGTCTATAAAATCTATGACTTCCTCCAATCCACCAGCAACCCTCAAAAGTGGCTGAGTGAATCTTTCTTAAAAGGCTTTGAGAAAGCTGATTTTACGAATGAAAAAGGAAAACTAACTGAGCAAATCCAGCAAGCCCTTTGGGATTTGGAAAGCTTTTTCCGTTATCATCTGGATAATGATGCCAAGGAGTTTCCAAAGGCTGCCTATTTAGAAAATGTTCAGTTAGTTCTGGATGAAATTGGCTCCTTAAATCAAGAGTCCGATAGTCAGGCTTATCAAACGGTTCTTGCGCGTGTTGTCGCAATTTCGAAAGAGAAAAATGGTCGAGCTCTGACGAATGCCAGTCGCAAGGCTGATTTGAAGCCACTGGCCGATGCCTACAACGAAGAGAGAAAGACCCAGTTTGCTAAACTAGGACAACTGTCAGACCAGATAACCATTCTCGACTATCAAGAACGTTATCATGGAGAGACATGGGAACTAGCTAAAACCTTCCAAGCCTTCATGAGTGATTTTGTGGAAGCTTATCGTCAGCGTAAACGTCAGGAAAATGCCTTTGAATTCGCTGATATCAGCCATTATACCATTGAGATTTTAGAGAAATTCCCGCAAGTCCGTGAAACTTATCAGGAACGTTTCCATGAAGTCATGGTAGACGAGTATCAGGATACCAACCATATTCAAGAACGGATACTGGAATTGCTATCTAATGGCCACAATCGCTTTATGGTGGGAGATATCAAGCAGTCCATCTACCGATTCCGTCAAGCAGACCCGCAGATTTTCAATGAGAAGTTCCAACGCTATGCGCAAAATCCAAAAGAGGGCAAGCTCATTCTACTCAAAGAAAATTTCCGTAGTAGTTCAGAAGTGCTGTCAGCAACCAATGATGTTTTTGAGCGTCTTATGGACCAAGAAGTCGGTGAAATAAACTATGATAACATGCACCAGCTTGTTTTTGCCAATACCAAGCTGACTCCTAATCCAGAAAACAAGGCAGAATTTCTCCTCTATGACAAGGACGATACAGGTGAGGAAGAAGAGAGTCAAACAGAAACGAAACTAACAGGTGAAATGCGCTTAGTTATCAAGGAGATTCTGAAACTTCATCAGGAAAAAGGTGTTGCCTTTAAGGAAATTGCCCTTCTGACCTCCAGTCGCAGTCGTAATGACCAGATTCTTCTCGCCCTGTCTGAGTACGGAATTCCTGTCAAAACTGACGGAGAGCAAAACAATTATCTCCAATCCCTAGAAGTGCAAGTCATGCTAGACACCCTTCGTGTCATTCACAATCCTCTGCAAGACTACGCCTTGGTTGCTCTTATGAAGTCTCCAATGTTTGGTTTTGATGAGGACGAGTTAGCACGTTTATCCCTTCAGAAAGCAGAGGATAAAATCCAAGAAAATCTCTATGAGAAACTGGTCAATGCTCAAAAACTGGCAAGCAGCCAAAAAGGATTGGTTCATACGGAGTTAGCTAAGAAACTAAAGCAATTCATGGATATCTTGGCTTCTTGGCGACTGTATGCCAAAACCCACTCCCTCTATGACTTGATTTGGAGGATTTACAATGATCGTTTTTACTACGATTATGTTGGGGCTTTGCCAAATGGACCTGCTAGACAGGCCAATCTCTATGCCCTAGCACTGCGTGCTGATCAATTTGAAAAGAGCAACTTCAAAGGCTTGTCACGTTTTATTGGTATGATTAACCAAGTCTTAGAAGCCCAGCACGATCTTGCGAGCGTGGCTGTCGCACCGCCCAAGGATGCTGTAGAACTCATGACCATTCACAAGAGTAAAGGGCTGGAGTTTCCTTACGTCTTTATCCTCAATATGGATCAAGACTTCAATAAGCAAGACAGCATGTCAGAAGTCATTCTCAGCCGAAAAAATGGACTAGGTGTTAAGTATATTGCCAAAATGGAAACAGGAGCAGTAGAAGCTCACTATCCTAAAACCATCAAACTCTCCATTCCTAGCCTGACCTATAGGCAGAATGAAGAGGAATTGCAGCTGGCAAGCTATTCAGAGCAGATGCGTCTGCTGTATGTTGCCATGACGAGGGCTGAGAAAAAGCTCTATCTTGTCGGTAAAGGTTCTCGTGAAAAGCTGGAAGCCAAAGAATACCCTGTAGCTAAAAATGGAAAACTAAATAGCAATACTAGACTGCAAGCCAATAATTTCCAAGATTGGATTTGGGCTATCAGTAAAGTGTTTGCCAAGGACAATCTCAACTTTAGCTATCGTTTTGTTGGCGATGATCAGCTGACTAGAGAAGCTATCGGTCAGTTGGAAAATAAAAGCCCTCTCCAAGATAGCTCCCAAGCTGACAACCGCCAGTCAGAAACCATTAAGGAAGCTCTTGAAATGCTGAAAGAAGTGGAAGTCTATAATACTCTTCACCGCGCAGCTATTGAATTGCCAAGTGTTCAAACCCCAAGTCAAATCAAGAAATTCTACGAACCTGTTATGGATATGGAAGGTGTTGAGATTGCAAGTCAAGGCCAGTCAGTAGACAAGAAAATCAGCTTTGATTTACCAGATTTTTCAACCAAAGAAAAGGTAACCGGAGCTGAGATTGGTAGTGCTACCCACGAACTCATGCAGAGAATTGACCTCAGCCAGCGACCAACGCTTGCTAGTCTGACAGAAACTCTCAAACAAGTTCAAACCAGCCCAGCTGTCAGGGACAAGATCAATCTTGCTAAAACTCTTGCATTCTTTGACACAGCGCTCGGTCAGGAAATTCTCGCTAATACCAACCATCTCTATCGCGAGCAACCTTTCTCCATGCTCAAACGAGACCAAAAGAGTCAGGAAGACTTCGTTGTCCGTGGTATCCTTGATGGCTATCTCCTTTACGAGGACAGAATTGTTCTGTTCGACTATAAGACAGACCGCTATGATGAACCAAGTCAACTCATAGACCGCTATCGTGGTCAATTAGCCTTATATGGTGAGGCTTTATCCCGAGCCTATTCGATTGAAAATATTGAAAAATACTTGATTTTACTAGGTAAAAACGAGGTTCAAGTTGTAAAAGTATAATCTAGAAAGGAGACCTCATGACACTTCCAGTTAGAAAATCCCTACACGATGCGGTTTTACAGGCTTCAAAAGCTGATACTTGGGAACAAGCTACCAAGGAATGGAATGAAGTTTCCTTGATTTTTAACGGTATCGGCCGTAGCAATTGTGTCTGTGGGAATGCCATCAAGTACGCCTACGAACTCTTTAATGGTGTCACAGGCCAACGTCTCTTTCCGATTGGTAGCGACTGTGTTCGTCATTTTCACCGATTGTCCCTTGACCAGCAATTGGAAGAGGAAGAAAAACTACTCAGAAAGGTTGAAAATCTGACCAGAAAAGCCCAGAAAAAGGAAAAAATCAAGGTCAATAAAAGTGACTTTGACGAGCGACTTCTAAAGTGGCTCTGGGAAAAAGGTGTTTTTAAACCCAATCGTGGCAATCAGTTCTCACCTGAGAAAGACTACCAGCCCTTCCTAGAAGTCTTTCAAGGAGGAAGTTGGACCAAGGCAGAACCCAAGAAGAAGGCTCGTATGGAGGAAGTCCTTGAAAAGTGTATCAAACCCTTTTTACTTGGGAAACCAGATGACCAACTCTACCTTGTCAAGCTAGGCAAGGAGAAAATTGACTACGAACAAGAACTCCGTATCCAGGCAGAGAAAGAGCGCAAGAAGAGGGATAAAATCGCCAAGCAGTATGCAGACAATCTAGTTCTAGCCATGGGCCCAGCAGAGCGTGCTTATCAAGATTACTTTGGCTTTACAGAAACCCTAACCCAAGAAGAACGCAAGTGGGAGAAAATTCTTTTTGGTAAAAATCGAACAGAACGGGCTATCAAGGCCAGACAATACCAAAAAGAGTTGGAAAAAGACCAACGAATTGCTAGTCAGGATCCAATTGAAAGAAAGCAGAAGCAGACCTGGCTCCTCAATTCCTATTTTCGTGAGCTTCCTGAAGAAAAATCCCGATTTGCTCGACTCTTATTAGAATATCGAAAAAGTGGAGAAGTCCCCTTTTCAACTGAATACCTATCCGACCATCTGCTCGACTTTTTCTATAAAATGAAAGCCTTTGAGTTTGAAATCGCACCAGAACAAGTCCGAGATTTTCTAAAAGAAAGTCTCCAGACAGATCATCTCTCCTCAGCACAAGAAAGCTGGATAGAAGGAANTCTCCTCAACTGCCTCAAACCATTTTTAGAACGATTGCTAATATAAGTAACACCTACCGTGGAAATTTCATGGTAGGTTACATTTTATCCAAAAAGAGAAAATAGGAAATGGCAACCCCTGCTCTTTCGTATTTTATATATAAAACAAAGTATGAAAGCGCAACTTAATTTTAAGACTTTTTTGTAAATTAAGAGTATAATTGAAGTGTATTACCTTTTTGTAAGATAACAAGCTAATATAATAAAGTTTACCTTACATATTTTTAAATTTTATTTCAAGGAGGAATAATGGAAAAGTATTTTGGTGAAAAACAGCAGCGTTTTTCATTTAGAAAATTATCAGTAGGACTTGTATCTGCAACGATTTCAAGTTTATTTTTTATGTCTGTATTAGGTAGTTCATCTGTAGAGGCTCAAGAGACTAAAGGTGTTCACTATAAATATGTGACAGAGTCAGAGCTATCATCAGATGAAAAGAAGCAGCTTGTCTATGATATTCCGACATACATGGATAATGATGATGAGACTTATTATCTTGTTTATAAATTGAATTCCCAAAATCAACTGGGAGACTTACCTAATACTGGAAGCAAGAATGATATGCAAACCTTGGTTGCTGGTGCTAGCTTAGCTGCCCTGGGGATTTTAATTTTTGCCGTTTCTAAGAAAAAGGTTAAGAATAAAACAGTATTACATTTAGTATTGGTTGCAGGAATCGGAAACGGTGTCTTAGTATCAGCTCATGCTTTAGAAAATCATCTTTTGCTAAATTACAATACTGACTATGAATTAATCTCAGGAGAAAAATTACCTCTTCCTAAATATATTTCAGGTTACACTTATATTGGATATATCAAAGAGGGAAAAATAACTTCTGAATCTAAAGTAAGCAATCAAGAGAAATCAGTAGCTACTCCCAAAAATCAACAAAAGGTAGATTATAATGTTACACCAAATTTTGTAGAGAATCCATCAAAAGTACAAGCTAATCGGGAAGAAAAACCTGTTTCTACTAAATTAACCAATCCAACAAAAGAAGAGAAACAATCTTCAAATTCTCAATCACAATTAGCAGAACATAAGGATGTACAAGCTGGAGCTTTGATAACAGACAAAGGCACCCCAGAAGTCCAACCTGAATTGCCAAAAGCAGTTGTAACAGATAAAGACAAACCAGCAGTCCAGCCTGCTTTACCAGAAGCTGTAGTAACCGACAAAGGTAAACCAACAATTCAACCAGAACTTTCTGAAGCGGTAGTAAGTGACAAAGGTAAGTCAGCAGTTCAACCAGAGTTACCAGAAGCTGTAGTAACCAACAAAGGCACCCCAGAAGTTCAACCTGAATTGCCAAAAGCAGTTGTAACCGATAAAGACAAACCAGCAGTTCAACCTGCGTTACCTGAAGCAGTTATAACAGACAAAGGTGAACCTGCAATTCAACCAGAACTCTCTGAAGCAGTAGTAAGTGACAAAGGTAAGTCAGCAGTTCAACCAGAGTTACCAGAAGCTGTAGTAACCAACAAAGGCACCCCAGAAGTTCAACCTGAATTGCCAAAAGCAGTTGTAACCGATGATAAAGACAGACCATCAGTCCAGCCTGCCTTACCAGAAGCAGTAGTAAGTGATAAAGGTGAACCTGCAATTCAATCAGATTTGCCAGAAGCTGTAGTAAGTGATAAAGGTGAACCAGAGCAAGTAGCTCCACTTCCAGAATACACAGGAGTACAGGCCGGAGCAATAGCAGAGCCTGAGAAAGTGGAAGCTCCGAGAGAATATACGGGTATACAAGCTGGAGCGTTAGTAGAACCAGAAAAAGTAACTCCACAACCAGAGTACAAGGGGACTCAGTCTAGTGCCATCGTCGAACCAGAGACCCATGCTTCCTTACCAGAATATACAGGTGAGCAATCGGGAGCTGTTGTAGCCCCTGAGACAGCTGAAAAACCAGAATATACCGGCACCCAGTCTGGAGCAATAGTAGAACCAGAGCAAGTAGCTCCACTTCCAGAATACACAGGAGTACAGGCCGGAGCTATAGTAGAGCCAGAACAAGTCGAAGCGCCAAGAGAATATACAGGAGTGCAAGCCGGAGCAATAGTAGAACCAGAACAAGTAACTCCACAAGCAGAGTACAAGGGGACTCAGTCTAGTGCCATCGTTGAACCAGAGACCCATGCTTCCTTACCAGAATATACAGGTGAGCAATCGGGAGCTGTTGTAGCCCCTGAGACAGCTGAAAAACCAGAATATACCAGCACCCAGTCTGGAGCAATAGTCGAGCCAGAGCAGGTAACACCGCTACCTGAATACACAGGAGTACAGGCTGGAGCAATAGCAGAGCCTGAGAAAGTGGAAGCTCCGAGAGAATATACGGGTATACAAGCTGGAGCTTTAGTAGAACCAGAAAAAGTAGAATCGCCAAGAGAATATACAGGAGTACAAGCTGGAGCGTTAGTAGAGCCAGAGAAAGTAGAGCCAACTAGAGAGTATTCTGGAAGTATTGAACAACCAAGTACAGAAGAGACTAAACCAAATAATGAAAATACTAATACACCAGAAGAAATGAGTATTCAGAAAAAATCTAGTGCGTTAATTAATATGACCTTTATTACAGATTCGACGAAGGGAACTGGAGTGGGATCAGCTACTTTTATTGCACCAAATGTACTTTTAACAGTAGCTCATAATTTCATTAATAATTCTTCTGATAATACTACAGGTAAGTTCATAGGGGATGAAACCAAAAATACATATGAATGGGTAACTCCCGATGGGCGAAAAGGAAGATTTACTGCTAAGGATATTCATTTTTATAATCAAAAAGATTATCCAAAAGGATTTATCTATGATTTAGCAGTGATTAAGCTACCTGAAACAACTGGCAGAGAACATGTAGAATTAGTTAAAAATTATTCGAAAGTAAATCTTAATGACAAACTAAATGTTCATGGATATCCAGGTGGGAAATATACGCACTTAAAAGATGCTACGGTAGAAATGGAACAAGAATATGCGAATAACACCTACGGTGTTCAATATCAAGGTGGAAAACCTGGTATGAGTGGTGGAGGAATATTTAATGCTAACGGTGAAGTCATTGGTGTACACCAAAATGGTGCTAAGAACCGTTCAGGAGGATTAATATTATCTCCAACACAATTAGACTGGATTAGAAGTATTATAAATGGTAAAGAAATTACTCCGACATATGATGCACTAGAACGTCATAAAGATGATAAAAAAGACGATGTTAAAGAAGAAAAAGAAGTTATTAAGAAATTGGAACTTAGAAATATATCTTCTGTAGAACTATATTCAAAAGAAGGTGATAAGTATCGTCATGTAACTTCATTAGATTCTGTACCAAATGACCCACAAAATTACTTCATGAAAGTTAAATCAGAGAACTTTAAAGATGTGATGCTACCAGTTACAAGCATTACTAATGATAATAAAGATAATAGAGCTGTTTATAAAATAGTAGCAAGTGTAAATAATCTGATACAACATGAAAATAATAATGTACTAGAAAATTATACATACTATTTACCAAAAACTCAGCAAAGTGAAACTGGTGTCTATACATCATTTAAAAATTTAGTAGATGCAATGAATAACACTCCTAATGGCACATTCCGTTTAGGTGCAACTATGGATGCTCGTGAACTTGAACTTCCAGATGGTCAAGAAAGTTATGTGAAAAATGAATTCCGTGGAACATTAGTAGGTACAAATAATGAGAAATATTATGCTATTTATAATTTGAAAAAACCATTATTTGGAGGATTAAATGGTGCTACAGTAGAAAATCTTTCACTAAAAGATGCCAATATTTCAGCAAAAGAAGATGCTGCAACACTTGCAAAAGAAGCGAGAAATGGAACTGTAATTAGTAATGTTCATGCTGATGGAGCAATAGCTGGGGAACATGGAATAGGGGGATTAGTATCACAAGTTAATAATTCTACTATTTCTAACAGTAGCTATACAGGTAGAATAACTAATACATATAACACAGTTGCTAGTTATCAAATCGGAGGTTTAGTAGGTAAACTTTCTGGTTCGAGAGGATTAATAGATAAGTCGTTCGCATCAATTGATTTAGCATCAAACGCAACTAAAGGGGATCAATCTATTGGTGGAATAGTTGGTGCAGTAGAAGATAGTGCGCTAATTAGTAATAGTTATGCTGAAGGAAATCTTAATAATGTGCAACGTTTTGCAAACGTTGGTGGAGTAGTTGGTAATCTTTGGGACCCAGTAGGCGGATTAGAAAAATCTGGTCAACTATCTAATGTGCTAAGCGATGTTAATGTTACAAACGGTAATGCTATAACTGGAAAAGATTTCACTGACATGAAAGCAAATCATGTATATAGCAACAAAAATAATAAGGTTGTGAACGTAGTACCAGAGGATGATGAAATCTTAACTAAGGATTCTGATGTTCAAAGAGGAGAAGTATTAGAAGACGCACAAATTAGAGAGAAAAAAGCTGCTTTTGCATCTAAAAATACTATTAAAACAGAAGATTTTAATTTCTCCTCTAGATATGTAACTGACTATAAAAATCTTGAGAATGCCGTTTCATCTAAAGAAAAAGTATATAAAAATATAGAAAAACTATTACCGTTCTACAATAGAGAAACAATAGTTAAGTACGGAAATTTAATAGAGTCAAGTAGTAATCTTTATAATAAAGAATTATTGTCAGTGGTTCCATTGAAAGATAATGAAGTAATTAGTGATATTAACAAATACAAATCAAGTATAAATAAACTATTACTATACTACGCGGACAATACATCAGAGAAACTTAATGTAAATTATCAAAGTGATTTTTCAAATGTAGCAGAGTATAGAATAGACGGTACAAATTTAATTTATACACCAAATACATTACTTCGCAATTATCAAAATATTTTAGATGAAGTATTACCAGCATTAAATAGTGTAGAATATAAATCAGACGCAACTAGAAAAGTATTAGATGTTTCTAAGGATGTTAGTTTAACGGAGTTATATTTAGAAGAACAATTCAATACCACAAAAACTAATTTGAAAGATAGTTTGACAAAACTTCTTACTGCAGATGCTGCAATAGCTGAAAATAACAATAAGATAATAGATAATTATGTAATCGAAAAAATTAAAAACAATAAGGAAGCTTTACTTCTAGGATTAACATATTTAGAACGTTGGTACAATTTCAAATATGGTGATACAAAAGCGAAAGATTTAGTTATGTACCACTTGGATTTCTTCGGTAAATCAAATAGTTCAGCGTTAGATAATGTTATCGAACTAGGTAAATCTGGATATAATAATTTACTAGCGAAAAATAATGTTATAACTTATAACGTTTTATTAGCGAAAAATTATAAAACTAATAATTTATTTGATGCTTTGGAAAAATATAGAAAAGCATTCGTGCCAGATAAAACCAATAACGAGTGGTTTAAAGAACAAACTAAAGCTTATATAGTAGAAGAAAAATCTACAATTAAAGAGGTAAGTGATAAGCAATCAATAGCTGGTAGTCCATATTCAATTGGAGTATATGATAGATTAACTAGCCCATCTTGGAAATACCCAAGTATGGTCTTGCCGCTATTAACATTACCTGAAAAATCGGTGTTTATGATTGCGAACATTTCGACAATAGGTTTCGGTGCTTATGATAGATATAGAAGTAAAGAACATCCAGCAGGAACAAATTTAAATAACTATGTTGAGGCAAAAGCTAGAGAAGCGGCTGCTAGATTCAGAGATCACTATGATTACTGGTATAAAATACTAGATGATAAAAATAAAGAAAAATTATATAGAAGTGTTCTAGTCTATGATGCATTTAGATTTGGTACAGATGAAAAAGAAGATAAAGATACATACCAAGCAACTTTTGAAACTGATCATCCAGCAATAAAACACTTCTTCGGTCCAGCAGGAAATAATGTTGTTCATAATTCTAATGGAGCCTACGCTACAGGGGATGCATTCTACTATATGGCGTATCGCATGCTTGATAAAGATGGTGCGGTAACTTATACACACGAAATGACGCATAACTCAGATAGAGAAATTTATCTTGGAGGATATGGAAGAAGGAATGGACTTGGACCAGAGTTCTATGCTAAAGGATTGTTACAAGCACCTGATCATCCATACGATCCTACTATTACGATTAACTCTATATTGAAGTATGAAGAAGCAGAAAATCCAACTAGACTTCAGGTAAAAGATCCTACAAAACGATTTAATAATGCAGAAGACTTGCAAAAATATATGCATAATCTGTTTGATGTAATTTATATGCTAGAATATCTAGAAGGTAATGCAGTTGTTAACTTAGATATTTCTAAGAAAAATGACTTGTTGAGAAAAATAGAAAATAAATTTGAACTGGATCCAGACGGAAGTAACGTTTATGCAACTAATGTTATTCGTTACTTAAATGATAGTGAACTTAGCAAATTAACGACATTTAATAGTCTAATTGAAAATGATGTTATTACAAGAAGAGGATATGAAAATGACAATGATAATACCTTTAAACGAAATGGCTATTATACAATTAAACTATTTTCACCAATATATTCTGCTCTAAGTAATGATAAAGGAACTCCGGGTGATTTAATGGGACGTCGTATGGCGTTCGAGTTGTTAGCTGCAAAAGGTTTTAAAGATGGAATGGTACCATATATTTCTAATCAATACGCAGAAAAAGCAAAAGCAAATGGTGACGTTATTACATCATATGGTAAAAAAATCGGTAATGTAACTGATGATTTAGTGCTTAAGNAAGTGTTTAATAATGAATATAAATCATGGATTGATTTCAAAAAAGCAATGTATGAAGAACGAAAAGCTAAATTTAAAAAATTAATGAGCATTAGCTTCGATAACCCAAATGGAAGTTGGTTCAGAAAAGATAGAGTGACAATAAAAAATATAGAAGATCTTCAAAGAATGATAACTACTGCTGTCAATGAAGATGCTGAGGATTATCTTGTGAATATATATCCAGAAAGAAGTAGAGTTCATAAACTTAAACAGGCAATCTTTAAAGCCTATCTTGATCAAACCGATGATTTTAGAAGTTCAATTTTTGAGAATAAAAAATAGTGTTTGCTATTAGGAAATAGAAAGTAAAGGTAGAGGATTACAATTGTCATTATTAAAAAAAGATAGATTTTCCATTCGGAAAATAAAGGGTATTGTTGGTTCGGTATTCTTGGGGAGTCTTTTATTTGCACCGTCAGTTGTTGGTGCATCAACTTATCATTACTTGGATTATAGTAATTTGACACAAACTGAACGTGATCAACTCAAACAAGGTAGACCTGACGAATCAAAAGAATCATATGCTTTAGTGTATGAGAAAGACGCACTACCAAATACTGGTCAATCACAATCTATTATGACTGTATTTGGTTTATTGACCATCGGTAGTCTTGTTGTAGTTATTACAAAAGATAAGAGAAATAAAAAAATAGCTACATTTTTGATTGTAGGGGCGACAGGTTTAGTTACACTATCAACTGCTTCAGCACTTAATTTGAATGCTAACATCCATGAGTCTGGACGTGATGGTGTGTTGCAAATTTCTGGTTACAGATATGTTGGTTACTTGGAGCTTGATGATAGAAGTGTTTCGTCGGTTTCTCCGGCATCAACTGTTTCGCCAGTTGAGCAACCCAAAGTTGTAACAGACAAAGGCGAACCTGAGATTCAACCAGCTTTATCAGAAGCTGTTGTCACTGAAAAAGGGGAATCTGAGGTTCAAGCAGAATTTCCAGCAGCTGTAGTCACTGATAAGGATGAACCAGCAGTTCAACAAAAATTACCTGAAGCTGTTGTTACAGACAAAGGAGAACCCGAAGTTCAACCAGCTTTACCAGAAGCTGTAGTTACTGAAAAAGGCGAACCTGCAGTTCAGCCAGCCTTACCAAAAGCAGTCGTGACCGACAAAGGCGAACCTAAACTTCAACCAGCCTTACCAAAAGCAGTCGTGACCGACAAAGGCGAACCTGAACTTCAACCAGTCTTACCAGAAGCCGTAATCTCAGAGAAGGTAGAACCAGCAGTTCAACCAGCCTTACCTGAAGCTGTAGTCTCTGAAAAGGGGGAACCTGAAGTTCATCCTGAATTACCCGAAGCTGTAGTCTCAGAAAAGGTAGAAGCAGCAGTTCAACCAGCTTTACCAGAAGCCGTAATCTCAGAGAAGGTAGAACCAGCAGTTCAACCAGAATTGCCAGTAGCCGTAGTCTCTGAAAAGGGGGAACCTGAAGTTCAACCAGCCTTACCTGAAGCTGTTGTAACTGAAAAAGGGGAACCTGAAGTTCAACCAGCCTTACCAGAAGCTGTTGTGACAGACAAAGGAGAACCCGAAGTTCAAACATCGTTATCAGAAGCAGTTGTAACTGAAAAAGGAGAAGCCTTAGTTCATCCTGAATTGCCAGTAGCCGTAGTCTCAGAGAAGGTAGAACCAGCAGTTCAACCAGAATTGCCAGAAGCTGTAGTCTCAGAGAAGATAGAACCAGCAGTTCAACCAGAATTGCCAGAAGCTGTAGTCTCAGAAAAACCAGAATATACTGAACCAATATCTACAGTTTCAGAAGTTGCATCAGAAAGAGAAGAATTGCCTTCTTTACATACCGATATCCGGACCGAGACTATTTCTAAAACGACTATAGAAGAATCTGATCCTAGCAAATTTATAGGTGATGATTCTGTTAAACAAATTGGTGAGGATGGCGAACGTCAAATTATTACTAGCTATGAAGAGTTACATGGCAAAAAAATTAGTGAACCAGTTGAAACAGTAACTATTTTGAAAGAAATGAAGCCTGAAATTCTTGTAAAAGGTACAAAAGAAAAGCCTAAAGAAAAAACGGCTCCTGTTTTGACTTTGGAGCGAACAGATACAAATGTATTAGACCGCTCCGCAAATCTTTCTTATCATTTGGTTAATACAGATGGAGTCAAGATCAATAAAATTACTGCGACAATTAAAGATGGAAATGAAATTGTCAAAACAGTAGATTTAACTTCAGAGCAATTAGATAAGCAGGTAGAAGATTTAAAATTCTACAAGGACTATAAGATAGAAACCACTATGACCTATGACCGTGGTAAGGGAGAAGAAACTGCAACATTAGAAGAGAAACCACTTCGATTGGATTTGAAAAAAGTTGAAATTAAAAATATCGCATCTACTAATTTAGTGAAGGTAAATGACGATGGTACTGAAACACCTAGTGATTTCATGACTGAAAAACCTTCAGATGAAGATGTGAAGAAAATGTACTTAAAAATCACTAGTCGTGATAATAAAGTAACACGTTTAGCAGTTGATAAGATTGAGTTGGTAACTGAAAAAGAAAAAGAACTTTATAAAATTACAGCAACTGCTCAAGATTTGATTCAACATGTGGATCCATCTAAGACTAGAAATGAATATATTCATTACATTGAAAAACCTCGCCCTAAAGATGATAATGTTTACTATAACTTTAAAGATTTAGTAGATGCTATGAATGCCGATAAAAATGGTACATTCAAACTTGGTGCAGATTTGAATGCAACGAATGTACCAACACCCTTTAAACAATATGTCCCAGGCACGTTTAAGGGACACTTATCAAGTGTTGATGGTAAACAATATACGATTCATAATATTGCCCGTCCCTTATTTGATCGTATTGAAAATGGTTCAGTGAAGAATATTAATTTAGGTAATGTGGATATCAATATGCCTTGGGCTGACGGAATAGCACCTGTTGCTAATATGGTGAAAAATGCAACTGTTGAAGATATTAAAGTCACAGGTAGTGTTATCGCTAATAATAATATTGCAGGAATTGTGAATAAGTTAGACCGTGGAGCAAATATGCGCAATGTTGCATTTATTGGTAAATTACATGCTGGTGGAGATAAGGGGCAAAACCTAGCAGGGATTGTTGGAGAAATTTGGAAGGGTAACCTTGATAAGGCCTTTGTAAATGCCACAATTACTGGTAAACGGGCAAAAGCAGCTGGTATTGTATCTGTTTCAGGTAATGGTATGGATAATTATACTGTTGGAAGAGAAGGTAGTGTGCGTCACTCTGTTGCGAAAGGGACGATTGATATTGAAAATCCTGTTGATGTGGGAGGATTCATTAGCACTAACTGGGTCTTGGGAGCTATTGAAGATAATGTTTCCATGATGAAAGTTTCCAAGGGTGAAATCTTCTTTGGTTCACACAATATTGATGATGAAGACGGATATTTCTCTGGAAATCGATTGAATCGTGATTATGTCGTGAAAGATGTTAGTACAGGTCTGTCTTCTTATCAACGCTCAAAACGAATCTCAACGATTTCCCAAGTAGAAGCAGATAAGAAAATTGAATCTTACGGTATCTCAGCAGACAAGTATGAAATCCATGACCCTATTGTTAATACCTTAAACCGCTTAACAAGAAAAGAAGATGAATATAAGTCAACCCAAGACTATAAAGTAGATCGAGATTTAGCATATCGCAACATTGAAAAACTTCAACCATTCTACAACAAAGAGTGGATTGTCAACCAAGGTAACAAACTTGCAGAAGATTCAAACTTAGCTAAGAAGGAAGTCCTTTCTGTTACGGGTATGAAGGATGGTCAATTCGTGACCGATTTATCAGATATTGATCATGTGATGATTCACTATGCAGATAAGACTAAAGAAATCAAAGCTGTTCATCAAAAAGAGTCTAAAGTAGCGCAAGTTCGTGAGTATAGTATCGATGGATTGAGTGACATTGTTTATACACCAAACATGGTTGATAAAAATCGTGATCAATTGATTAAAGACATTAAAGATAGGTTAGCAACTGTTGAATTAATTTCTCCTGAAGTACGTGCCTTGATGGGTAATCGGGATAGAGCTGAAGAAAATACAGAGGAACGTAAAAACGGTTATATCCGAGACCTTTATCTCGAAGAAAGTTTTGCTGAAACGAAAGCTAATCTTGATAAATTGGTCAAATCTTTGATTGAAAATGCTGACCATCAATTAAATAGTGACGAAGCGGCTATGAAAGCACTTGTTAAGAAGGTGGATGAAAATAAAGCTAAAATCGTGATGGCTCTTACTTACCTTAATCGTTACTATGATATCAAGTATGGGGATATGACTATCAAGAACTTGATGATGTTTAAACCTGACTTCTATGGTAAGTCAGTTGACCTTCTTGATTTCTTAATTCGAATTGGATCAAGTGAGCGAAATATCAAGGGCGACAGAACTTTGGATGCTTATCGTGATATGATTGGTGGAACTATTGGTAAGTCTGAATTACATGGCTTCTTAGATTACAACATGCGTCTCTTCACTAACGATACTGATTTAAATGATTGGTTTATCCATGCGGCCAAGAACGTATACGTTGTGGAGCCTAAAACAACGAACCCAGATTTTGTTAACAAACGACATCGTGCATTTGATGGTTTGAACAATGGTGTTCATAATCGTATGATCTTACCTCTATTAACTCTTAAGAATGCACATATATTCTTGATTTCGACTTACAATACAATGGCTTATAGCTCATTTGAGAAATATGGTAAGTTAACAGAAGAATCTCGAAACGAATTTAAGAAAGAAATTGATAAAGTTGCTAAAGGGCAACAAACTTATCTTGATTTCTGGTCAAGATTAGCTCTACCTAATGTACGTGATAGACTTCTTAAGAGTCAAAATATGGTACCAACACCTGTTTGGGATAATCAGACCTACAATGGTTCTCCTGTAGGTCGTCGAGGATTTGACAGTAAGGGTAACCCTGTAGCACCAATTCGTGAATTATATGGTCCAACATGGAGACACCATGATAGAGACTGGCGTATGGGCGCTATGGCCTCAATATTCCCTAATCCAAATAATGATGACAAAGTCTTGTTTATGGTAACGGATATGATTAGTCAATTTGGTATTTCAGCATTTACACATGAAACAACTCATGTTAATGACCGTATGTTATATTTTGGAGGAAATAGTCATCGTGAAGGCACCGACGTTGAAGCATATGCTCAAGGTATGTTGCAAACACCTGATAAATCTACAGGTAACGGTGAGTATGGTGCTCTAGGTCTTAACATGGCCTATCATCGTGAAAATGATGGTGACCAATGGTACAATTATAATCCTGATAAGCTTCAAACTCGTGAAGACATTGATCGATATATGAAAAACTATAATGAAGCACTAATGATGCTAGATCATCTAGAAGCAGATGCAGTTCTAGAATCAGGGGTATCAGATATTAATACGAAGTGGTTCAAGAAAGTTGACAAGGCAATACGGACTATTGACAATTTGAATAAGCTCAAAGCGCCTAATCAATGGGATAAAGTTCGTGATTTGAATGAAGAAGAAAAAGCTAAGAAGTTATCAAGCATCAATGATTTAATCGATAATAATTTTATGACAAAACATGGAAATCCAGGGAATGGAATTTATCGTCCAGAGGATTTCACTCCAAACTCAGCTTACGTGAATGTCAATATGATGGCTGGTATTTACGGTGGGAATACGAGTGATGGTGCACCTGGTTCATTATCATTTAAGCATAATGCTTTCCGTATGTGGGGTTATTATGGTTATGAAAATGGCTTTATCAGTTATGTATCTAATAAATACAAAGCAGAAGCAGATAAAAACAACCATGGTTTACTAAGCGATAAGCTAATAATTAATAAAGTATCGCAAGGAAACTTTAAAACCCTTGAAGAGTGGAAGAGACATTGGTACGGGGAAATTCTTGTTAAAGCTAAGAAAGGTTTTGAGGCTATCGATATTGATGGAACCCATATTAGCAACTATGATGAGTTACGCACTTTATTTGATAAAGCAGTTCGCAAAGATTTGGAGGGAATGTCAGATCCGAAAATTAAAGATCATTTCAAAAATACAGTGGACTTGAAGTCCAAAGTATTCAAAACTCTACTAAAAAATACAGATGGTTTCTTTAATCCTTTGTTTAAATGAATATAACAAATTGCTACTTAATATGATGTTGGGCAAAAACTAGCTTCAAAATAAAACCACACAGTGATTTCAGTTTTATACTCAATTAAGCTGAAAGAAACATTGTGTGGTTTTTGAATGGTTAGCGTTTTATACCTAAAAATCCCAAAAACTCATAAAATTCCACTCTTATACTCAATGAAAATCAAAGAGCAAACTTGGAAGCTAGCCGTAGGTTGCTCAAAGAACTGCTTTGAGGTTGTAGATAAGACTGACAAAGTCAGTCACATATATAATCCAAGGCGAAACTGACGTGGTTTGAAGAGATTTTCGAAGAGTATTAGCTAACATATATTATGCTCTCCCTAATATGAAGTAATAGCTATAAGAGATATTGAATTTCAAAGGATATACTTGAATTAAACTATGTCTTGAGTAAGACTTCAATAAAATGATAGACTTTAATTTTGAATTAGTATAATCTGAAAACAAGAGCGGACAAAATAAAGAAGTCATGATATATAGTCAATTGAAACAAGAACAAGACAAAAGAGCCTCGAAAAAAGGTATTACAACTCGGTAATGCCTTTTTGAGGTGCTTTTTGATATGAGCCCATGTTTTCTCAATAGGATTGTACTCAGGTGAGTAGGGAGGAAGAGGTAAAAGTTTATGCCCAAACTCTTCACACAAGAGTTCTAGCTTACCCATTCTATGGAATCTTGCATTATCCATAATGATAACTGATGGTTTGTTTAAGGTTGGTAAGAG
>NZ_RJPX01000029.1:0-26845 GCF_003944325.1 Streptococcus mitis
TTCGTTTGACTTCTTTGGAGACAGTAGTTGGGTCTTTTAGAATGGACTGTCCAATAGCTTTGAAGGTTTCACCGCGCTCTAAGCCCAGTTGGATATCATTACGGTCTGAAAGGGTAAGGTGTTTATGTTTTGTCATAGTGAGCCTCATTTCTAACTCAAACGTCTCATACTTAATTCCACCATAAAAATCCGTTTTAGACTAATTTCCACTTCGGCAAGTCAAGTGGAAGTTGCTTTGAGAAGTTACGTCCTAGTTTGCTCTTTGATTTTCATTGAGTATTAGTTGGTAATTCGCCCTTATTTGTGATAGAATATTGGAAAAAGATATTTCTTTTGAGAAAGGAAAAAGATGAGCAACATTTCAACTGATTTGCAAGATGTAGAAAAAATCATCGTATTGGACTATGGTAGCCAATACAACCAGCTGATTTCACGCCGTATCCGTGAGATTGGTGTTTTTTCAGAACTAAAAAGCCATAAAATTTCAGCTGCTGAAGTTCGTGAAATCAATCCTGTAGGAATCATCCTTTCAGGTGGTCCAAACTCTGTATACGAAGATGGTTCATTTGATATTGACCCAGAAATCTTCGAACTTGGAATTCCAATTTTGGGAATCTGTTACGGTATGCAGTTATTAACCCATAAACTTGGAGGAAAAGTTGTTCCTGCAGGTGATGCTGGAAATCGTGAATATGGTCAATCAACTCTAACTCACACACCATCAGCTCTTTTTGAATCAACACCTGATGAGCAGACTGTTTTGATGAGCCATGGTGATGCGGTTACTGAAATTCCTGCTGACTTTGTTCGTACGGGTACATCAGCTGACTGCCCATACGCAGCCATTGAAAACCCAGATAAACACATTTACGGTATCCAATTCCACCCAGAAGTTCGTCATTCTGTATATGGTAATGACATTCTTCGTAACTTTGCTTTTAACATTTGTAAGGCTAAAGGCGACTGGTCAATGGATAACTTCATTGATATGCAGATCCAAAAAATTCGTGAGACCGTCGGTGATAAACGTGTCCTTCTTGGTCTATCAGGTGGAGTTGACTCATCTGTCGTTGGAGTTCTTCTCCAAAAGGCTATTGGCGATCAATTGATCTGTATCTTCGTGGATCATGGTCTTCTTCGTAAAGGTGAAGCGGACCAAGTTATGGACATGCTTGGTGGTAAGTTTGGTTTGAATATCGTCAAAGCAGACGCTGCTAAACGTTTCTTTGACAAACTTGCAGGTGTTTCTGACCCTGAACAAAAACGTAAAATCATCGGTAACGAGTTTGTCTATGTATTTGATGACGAAGCAAGCAAGCTCAAAGATGTAAAATTCCTTGCTCAAGGTACCTTATATACAGATGTTATCGAGTCTGGTACAGATACAGCTCAAACTATCAAGTCACACCACAACGTGGGTGGTCTTCCAGAAGACATGCAATTTGAACTGATTGAACCACTCAACACTCTTTATAAAGACGAAGTTCGTGCCCTTGGTACAGAGCTTGGTATGCCAGACCATATCGTATGGCGCCAACCATTCCCAGGACCAGGACTTGCTATCCGTGTTATGGGTGAAATCACTGAAGAAAAGCTAGAAACAGTTCGTGAGTCAGACGCTATTCTTCGTGAGGAAATTGCTAAAGCAGGTCTTGACCGCGATATCTGGCAATACTTTACAGTTAACACAGGCGTTCGTTCAGTCGGTGTAATGGGTGACGGTCGTACATATGACTACACCATTGCTATCCGCGCTATCACTTCTATCGATGGCATGACAGCTGACTTTGCCAAAATTCCTTGGGAGGTCCTTCAAAAAATCTCAGTACGTATCGTAAACGAAGTGGATCATGTTAACCGTATCGTCTACGATATTACAAGTAAACCACCTGCAACCGTTGAGTGGGAGTAGTTAACTAAGGACTGATTTATGTAGTTTAACGAGCCAGTATCTTTGGGTACTGGTTTTTACTTTATCTGGTTTTTTGACTACTTGTTTCAACTGATAAAAGATTAGAATTGTCAAAACAATTTGTCTAGGCTTGATTTTATGGCTTATTTACTATAAAATGAGAAGGAAAAACGTCAAACTTTTATATTGCAAATAGGAGAAAACATGACAAAAACATTAAAACGTCCTGAGGTTTTATCGCCTGCAGGGACTTTAGAGAAGCTAAAAGTAGCTGTTCAGTATGGGGCAGATGCTGTCTTTATCGGTGGTCAGGCCTATGGTCTTCGTAGCCGTGCTGGAAACTTTACCTTTGAACAGATGGAAGAAGGCGTCCAGTTTGCGGCCAAGTACGGTGCCAAGGTCTATGTGGCTGCCAACATGGTTATGCACGAAGGAAATGAAGAGGGAGCTGGTGAGTGGTTCCGTAAACTGCGTGATATCGGGATTGCAGCAGTTATCGTATCTGACCCAGCCTTGATTATGATTGCAGCGACAGAAGCACCAGGTCTTGAAATTCACCTCTCTACCCAAGCAAGTGCCACTAACTATGAAACTCTTGAGTTCTGGAAGGAACTGGGTTTGACTCGTGTCGTTTTGGCGCGTGAGGTTTCAATGGAAGAATTGGCAGAAATTCGCAAACGTACAGATGTTGAGATTGAAGCCTTTGTCCACGGAGCCATGTGTATTTCTTACTCTGGTCGTTGTACTCTTTCAAATCACATGAGTATGCGTGATGCTAACCGTGGTGGATGTTCTCAGTCTTGTCGTTGGAAGTACGACCTTTACGATATGCCATTCGGGAAAGAACGTAAGAGCTTGAAAGGGGAAATCCCAGAAGAATTTTCAATGTCAGCCGTTGACATGTCCATGATTGACCATATCCCAGATATGATTGAAAACGGTGTGGACAGTCTAAAAATCGAAGGACGTATGAAATCTATTCACTACGTATCAACAGTAACCAACTGCTACAAGGCGGCTGTGGATGCATATCTTGAAAGTCCTGAAAAGTTTGAAGCGATCAAACAAGACTTGGTGGACGAGATGTGGAAGGTTGCCCAACGTGAATTGGCAACAGGTTTCTACTACGGTACACCATCTGAAAATGAGCAGTTGTTTGGTGCTCGCCGTAAAATTCCTGAGTACAAGTTTGTCGCTGAAGTGGTTTCTTATGATGATGCGACACAAACAGCAACTATTCGTCAACGTAACGTCATTAACGAGGGCGACCAAGTTGAGTTTTACGGCCCAGGTTTCCGTCATTTTGAAACTTATATTGAAGATTTGCATGATGCTAAAGGAAATAAGATTGATCGCGCTCCAAATCCAATGGAACTGTTGACTATTAAGGTGCCTCAACCCGTTCAAGCAGGAGACATGGTTCGAGCTCTCAAAGAAGGACTCATCAATCTTTATAAGGAAGATGGAACCAGTGTCACAGTACGTGCTTAAGAAAGGAAAAGGAAATGATAGAGGCACAGGGTTTCTTAGTGGATAAGCAAACAAGATGTATTCATTACCATAGCAAGCTGGATATTATTGCTTTACAATGTTATGACTGTAAAAAGTACTATGCTTGCTATCGGTGTCATGATTCATTAGAAAATCACCTTTTTGAGCCGTATCCCTCATCTTTGATACAGGATAAGCCTATTTTATGTGGTGTTTGTCTAAATCTACTAACATATAAGCAATATAAAGAAAGCTTAAGTTGCCCCTTTTGTTTTTCTCGCTTTAATCCAGGTTGCCAAAATCATAAGGAACGCTATTTTAAATAGCAAATCATCTAGTTTTGAAGTAGCCGAAAACTCAATTCCAAGAGAAAATGAAGTAAATATTTCTATAATAAACTGTATAGTATCAAGTTTTTCAATACTTTATACTATACAGTTTTTTGATTTTCAAGCCTTTTTGCCTAGCATCTTTGCAGTATTTTTCAGAAAGACCTAGATAATGGTTGGATTTATTACAAGTTTTTTACAAAGTTTTCTATATAATAGACTCAAAAATTGTAAAATTGTAAATAATTTTCATTAAACGCTTTCAACGTTATAAAAAAGTTGACAAATCCAATTTTTAGGACTAAACTAAGTAAGTAAATTTTAATTAAAAGGAGAATTCGTCATGAATTTAACATTTTTCGGTCTATGTCTTGCCTGTATGGGTGTGTCTCTTGGTGAGGGTATGTTGATGAATGGTTTGTTGAAATCAGTAGCTCGCCAACCAGATATTATCGCTGAGTTCCGTAGCTTGATGTTTTTAGGGGTTGCCTTTATTGAAGGAACTTTCTTCGTAACTCTTGTCTTCTCATTTATTATTAAATAACGAAATATAAATTGGAGAAGGGAGAATGTTAGATGGAAGAAAGTATCAATCCAACCATCAATATTGGTCCTGTTACCTTTGATTTAACTTTGACAGCCTTGACTTTGCTGTCTGTGTTTCTGATTTTTGCATTTATCTATTGGGCAAGTCGTAATATGACATTGAAACCCAAAGGTAAACAAAATGTACTAGAGTATCTCTATGATTTTGTAATTGGATTTACAGAACCTAACCTTGGTTCCCACTACATAAAAGATTACTCACTCTTTTACTTATGTTTATTTCTTTTTATGGTCATCGCCAATAATCTTGGTTTGATGGCTAAACTTCAAACAACAGATGGGACAAACCTTTGGACATCGCCAACTGCAAATCTTTCCTTTGACCTTGTCTTGTCTTTCTGTATTATTGTGATGGCGCACATTGAGGGGATTCGTCGTCGTGGGATTAAACAATACCTAAAAGGTTTTGTAACTCCTGCATTTATGACACCGATGAATCTACTTGAAGAAGTCACGAATTTCCTTTCTCTTGCTTTGCGGATTTTTGGGAATATCTTTGCAGGTGAAGTAATGACAAGCTTGCTTCTTTTACTTTCACATCAGGCTATTTTTTGGTATCCAATCGCATTTGGGACAAACTTAGTTTGGACTGCATTTTCCGTGTTCATTTCTTGTGTACAGGCTTATGTCTTTACACTATTATCCTCTATGTACCTAGGAAATAAAATTAATGATGGAGAGTAGAAAGGAGTAACTGATGCACGTAACAGTAGGTGAATTAATTGGTAATTTTATTTTAATCGCTGGCTCTTTTATCCTTTTGCTAGTCTTGATTAAAAAATTTGCATGGTCTAATATTACAGGCATTTTCGAAGAAAGAGCTGAAAAAATTGCTTCAGATATTGATAGAGCTGAAGAAGCACGTCAAAAAGCGGAAGTATTGGCTCAAAAACGCGAAGATGAATTAGCTGGTAGCCGTAAAGAAGCTAAGACAATCATTGAGAATGCGAAAGAAACAGCTGAGAAAAGTAAGGCTAGTATTTTAGCAGATGCTAAACTAGAAGCAGGACGCTTAAAAGAAAAAGCAAATCAAGAAATTGCTCAAAACAAAGCTGAAGCTTTACAAAGCGTTAAGGGTGAGGTAGCAGATTTGACAATCAGCTTGGCTGGTAAAATCATCTCACAAAACCTTGACGGTCATGCCCATAAAGAACTCATTGATCAGTATATCGATCAGCTAGGAGAAGCTTAATGGACAAGAAAACAGTAAAGGTAATTGAAAAATACAGCATGCCTTTTGTCCAATTGGTACTTGAAAAAGGAGAAGAAGACCGTATCTTTTCAGACTTGACTCAAATCAAGCAAGTTGCTGAAGAAACAGGTTTACCTTCTTTTTTAAAAAAAGTGGCAGTAGACGAGTCTGATAAGGAAAAAACAATTGCTTTCTTCCAAGACTCTGTGTCACCTTTATTGCAAAACTTGATCCAGGTTCTTGTCTACAATCACAGAGCAAATCTTTTTTATGATGTGCTTGTAGATTGTTTGAACCGACTTGAAAAAGAAACAAATCGATTTGAAGTGACGATTACTTCTGCTCATCCTCTAACTGATGAACAGAAGAGTCGTTTGCTCCCTTTGATTGAGAAAAAAATGTCTCTTAAAGTAAGGAGTGTAAAAGAACAAATCGATGAAAGTCTCATTGGTGGTTTTGTCATTTTTGCCAATCACAAGACAATTGATGTGAGTATTAAACAACAACTTAAAGTTGTTAAAGAAAATTTGAAATAGAAAGTGGTGTTCTTTTGGCAATTAACGCACAAGAAATCAGCGCTTTAATTAAGCAACAAATTGAAAATTTCAAACCCAATTTTGATGTGACTGAAACAGGTGTTGTAACCTATATCGGGGATGGTATCGCGCGTGCTCATGGCCTTGAAAATGCCATGAGTGGAGAGTTGTTGATTTTTGAAAACGGCTCTTATGGTATGGCTCAAAACTTGGAGTCAACAGACGTTGGTATTATCATCCTAGGTGACTTTACAGATATCCGTGAAGGCGATACAATCCGCCGTACAGGTAAAATCATGGAAGTCCCAGTAGGTGAAAGTCTGATTGGTCGTGTTGTGGATCCGCTTGGTCGTCCGGTTGACGGTCTTGGAGAAATCCACACTGATAAAACTCGTCCAGTAGAAGCGCCAGCTCCTGGTGTTATGCAACGTAAGTCTGTATCAGAACCATTGCAAACTGGTTTGAAAGCTATTGACGCCCTTGTACCGATTGGTCGTGGTCAACGTGAGTTGATTATTGGTGACCGTCAGACAGGGAAAACAACCATTGCGATTGATACAATCTTGAACCAAAAAGGTCAAGATATGATCTGTATCTACGTAGCGATTGGACAAAAAGAATCAACAGTTCGTACGCAAGTAGAAACACTACGTCAGTACGGTGCTTTGGACTACACAATCGTTGTGACAGCCTCTGCTTCACAACCATCTCCATTGCTTTTCCTAGCTCCTTATGCTGGAGTTGCCATGGCGGAAGAATTTATGTACCAAGGTAAGCATGTTTTGATCGTTTATGATGATCTTTCAAAACAAGCGGTAGCTTATCGTGAACTGTCTCTCTTGCTTCGCCGTCCTCCAGGTCGTGAAGCCTTCCCAGGGGATGTTTTCTACCTTCACAGCCGTTTGCTTGAGCGCTCAGCTAAAGTTTCTGATGAACTTGGTGGTGGATCAATTACAGCCCTACCATTTATCGAGACACAAGCAGGAGATATCTCTGCCTATATTGCAACCAACGTGATTTCTATCACTGATGGACAAATCTTCCTTGGTGATGGTCTCTTCAATGCGGGTATTCGTCCAGCCATCGATGCGGGTTCATCTGTATCACGTGTAGGTGGTTCTGCACAAATCAAAGCCATGAAGAAGGTTGCAGGTACACTTCGTATCGACCTTGCTTCATACCGTGAGTTGGAAGCCTTCACTAAGTTCGGTTCTGATTTGGATGCGGCAACACAGGCTAAGTTGAATCGTGGACGTCGTACCGTTGAGGTCTTGAAACAACCTGTTCATAAACCATTACCTGTTGAGAAACAAGTAACCATTCTCTATGCTTTGACACATGGTTTCTTGGATACTGTTCCAGTAGATGAAATTGTTCGTTTCGAGGAAGAGTTCCATGCCTTCTTTGACGCTCAACATCCAGAGATTTTGGAAACCATTCGTGATACAAAAGACTTGCCAGAAGAAGCAGTCTTGGATGCTGCGATTACAGAGTTTCTCAATCAAACCAGCTTCCAATAAGAATAGAGGTGTCAGATGGCAGTATCTCTAAATGATATTAAAACAAAAATCGCCTCAACAAAAAATACGAGTCAAATCACTAATGCCATGCAAATGGTTTCGGCTGCTAAGCTAGGTCGCTCTGAAGAAGCTGCTCGTAACTTCCAAGTATACGCTCAAAAAGTTCGCAAGCTCTTGACAGATATCCTTCATGGTAATGGTTCTGGTGGCTCAACCAATCCGATGTTGATTAGCCGTCCAGTTAAGAAGACAGGCTATATCGTCATTACTTCAGATCGCGGTTTGGTTGGAGGTTATAATTCTTCTATTCTGAAAGCCGTTATGGAGTTGAAAGAAGAATACCACCCAGACGGTACAGGTTTTGAAATGATCTGTATCGGTGGAATGGGAGCTGATTTCTTTAAAGCTCGTGGTATTCAACCACTTTATGAACTACGTGGCTTGGCAGACCAACCTAGCTTTGATGAAGTTCGTAAGATTATTTCAAAAACTGTTGAAATGTACCAAAATGAACTTTTTGATGAACTCTATGTCTGCTACAATCACCATGTCAATACGCTAACCAGTCAAATGCGTGTGGAACAAATGCTTCCGATTGTTGACTTGGATCCAAATGAAGCGGATGAAGAGTACAGCTTGACTTTTGAATTGGAAACCAGTCGAGAAGAAATTTTGGAGCAGTTATTGCCTCAGTTTGCAGAGAGTATGATTTACGGTGCTATTATCGATGCCAAGACAGCTGAAAATGCTGCTGGTATGACAGCCATGCAAACAGCGACAGATAATGCTAAAAAAGTCATCAATGATTTGACAATTCAGTATAACCGTGCCAGACAGGCGGCGATTACACAAGAAATTACAGAAATCGTAGCAGGAGCTAGTGCCTTAGAATAAGCACTAGTCCAGCTCATATGAAAATGAACTTAGGACCTAGTTGAGCTAGGAACCGACAGTATCTTATATAGAATAGGAGAAGGAGATGAGTTCAGGTAAAATTGCTCAGGTTATCGGTCCTGTTGTAGACGTCTTGTTTGCAGCAGGGGAAAAACTTCCTGAGATTAACAATGCACTTGTCGTCTACAAAAATGACGAAAGAAAAACAAAAATCGTCCTTGAAGTAGCCTTGGAGTTGGGAGATGGTATGGTTCGTACTATCGCCATGGAATCAACAGATGGGTTGACTCGTGGAATGGAAGTATTGGACACAGGTCGTCCAATCTCTGTACCAGTAGGTAAAGAAACTTTGGGACGTGTCTTCAATGTTTTGGGAGATACCATTGACTTGGAAGCTCCTTTCACAGAAGATGCAGAGCGTCAGCCAATTCATAAAAAAGCTCCAACTTTTGATGAGTTGTCTACCTCTTCTGAAATCCTTGAAACAGGGATTAAGGTTATCGACCTTCTTGCCCCGTACCTAAAAGGTGGTAAGGTTGGACTTTTCGGTGGTGCCGGAGTTGGTAAAACCGTCTTGATTCAAGAATTGATTCACAACATTGCCCAAGAACACGGTGGTATTTCAGTATTTACTGGTGTTGGGGAACGTACTCGTGAGGGGAACGACCTTTACTGGGAAATGAAAGAATCAGGCGTTATCGAGAAAACAGCCATGGTATTTGGTCAGATGAATGAGCCACCAGGAGCACGTATGCGTGTTGCCCTTACTGGTTTGACAATCGCTGAATACTTCCGTGATGTGGAAGGCCAAGACGTGCTTCTCTTTATCGATAATATCTTCCGTTTCACTCAGGCTGGTTCAGAAGTATCTGCCCTTTTGGGTCGTATGCCATCAGCCGTTGGTTATCAACCAACCCTTGCTACGGAAATGGGTCAATTGCAAGAGCGTATTACATCAACTAAGAAGGGTTCTGTAACCTCTATCCAGGCTATCTATGTGCCAGCGGATGACTATACTGACCCAGCGCCAGCAACAGCCTTCGCTCACTTGGATTCAACAACTAACTTGGAACGTAAGTTGGTACAATTGGGTATCTACCCAGCCGTTGACCCACTTGCTTCAAGCTCACGTGCCTTGGCACCTGAAATCGTTGGAGAAGAGCACTATGCAGTTGCTGCTGAAGTAAAACGTGTCCTTCAACGTTACCATGAATTGCAAGATATCATTGCTATCCTTGGTATGGATGAGCTTTCTGATGAAGAAAAGACCTTGGTGGCTCGTGCCCGTCGTATCCAGTTCTTCTTGTCACAAAACTTTAACGTTGCGGAACAATTTACTGGTCAGCCTGGTTCTTATGTTCCAGTTGCTGAAACTGTTCGTGGCTTTAAGGAAATCCTTGATGGTAAACATGATCAGTTACCAGAAGATGCCTTCCGTGGTGTAGGTTCTATCGAAGACGTGATTGCAAAAGCTGAAAAAATGGGATTTTAAGAGGTGATCTATGGCTCAGTTAACTGTCCAGATCGTGACACCAGATGGTCTCGTCTATGATCACCATGCCAGCTATGTATCAGTTCGAACTCTGGATGGTGAGATGGGGATCTTGCCACGACATGAAAATATGATTGCGGTTTTAGCAGTTGATGAAGTAAAGGTGAAACGTATTGATGATGAAGATCACGTGAACTGGATTGCAGTAAACGGAGGCGTTATTGAAATTGCCAATGATATCATTACAATCGTTGCGGATTCTGCAGAACGTGCTCGTGATATCGATGTTAGCCGTGCAGAACGTGCAAAGCTTCGTGCGGAGCGTGAAATCGAAGAAGCTCACGAAAAACACTTGATTGATCAAGAACGTCGTGCTAAGATTGCTTTGCAACGTGCTATTAATCGTATCAATGTCGGAAAAAGACTATAAGAAAAAAATGAACTTGAGTTACCAAGTTCATTTTTTATGTTTTTTTAAGGAGCAAAACTGATGCAGACTGCTTCTGGTACATGGAAGTCGTTAGAAAGTTCTGCTAGACGACCAGTTTCAGGATTACGTTTAAAGACGGTTGCATTGTCAGAGTCTTGATGGACAGCAATAAGGAATTCTTGGTCTGGTGTCAAATCAAAATCACGTGGAGTCTGACCATGTGTTGGAACGATTTCTAACAATTCTAAGCTACCGTCTGCAAGAATTGTATATACTGCGATAGAATCATGGCCACGGTTAGAAGCGTAGAGGTATTTACCGTCTTTAGAGAGACGAATAGCAGCAGTTCCATTAAAGCCGTCATAACCGTCTGGTAGAGTTGAAATGACCTGCATGCGTTCAAATTCGCCAACACCATCGTAGATTAAAACTTCGATAGTGCTATTGAGTTCACAAATGAGATAAGCGATTTTATAGTGATTATGGAAAATGATATGGCGTGATCCTGCTCCTGGCTGGCTGTGATAGGTATAGAGCTTAGATAATTTCCCTTCTTGATTAAGGTCGTAAGTAATAACTTGGTCAGTTCCCAAATCACAAGTCACTAGATAGTGGTCAGGTGTTAAGTCTGTAAAGTGAACATGGGGTGAAGCTTGATTTTCATGTGGACCTTGGCCACTGTGTTGATCCACATCACTAAGTAGAAGACTACCATCTTCCTGACGTTTATAAACAAGGACCTGCCCCTTGTGGTAGTTGGCCGCATAGACTAAATCACGCTTTTCATCAACAGAAACATAACAGTGGGGAGCTCCTTCTTCCACGACATGATTTAATAAGGTTCCATCAGTTTGATAGGCTGCAATGCCCCCCTTGGCATCCTGACTACCAACGGTGTATAGATGTTGCTTCTGGTCAAAAGCAAGATAGGTTGGACTTGGTTCAGGAGCAAAAAGTTTTAGATTTGAAAGCTGCCCAGTTTCTGTATCAAAGTCTGCCTTGTAAATCCCTTGGGAAATACGACGTGTATAAGTTCCAAAATAAACAGTTTCTTTCATGATAATACCTCTTTATAAAGATAAGACTATTATATCACAAAAACTGTAGTTGGAGGAACTCTATAACACATAGATGTGTATAATAAAATATCAAATTTAGCTTGATTTCCTTTTGAAAAGTGCTATAATAATCCTATACAAATTGCAAAGGAGTTTTTTTATGAAAAAACGTGTTTTCTTAGCAGCTGGAGTTGCTGTACTCTCAGCAGCTGTTCTAGCAGCTTGTTCATCTGGTAATGGGAATAAAGAAGCAACTAAACCAGTTACTTATGCCTATGTATTTTCATCAGATCCTGCGAGTCTGGATTATACAGTTGCTGGGCAAAAGTCTACAAAACAGATTACTGGTAATGTCATTGATGGACTACTGGAAAATGATCAATATGGGAATCTAGTACCATCAGTTGCAGAAGATTGGACTGTTTCCAAAGATGGTTTGACTTATACCTATAAAATTCGTAAGGGTATCAAGTGGTATACCAATGAAGGCGAAGAATATGGGGAAGTTAAGGCTCAGGATTTTGTGACTGGTCTAAAACACGCAGCTGACAAGAAATCAGAAGGACTTTATCTTGTACAGGATTCTATTAAAGGATTAGATGACTATGTAAATGGGAAAACAACGGATTTTTCTACTGTTGGTGTAAAAGCAACAGACGATTATACTGTAGTCTATACTTTAAACCATCCAGAATCTTTCTGGAATTCGAAAACAACAATGGGAGTTCTTGCTCCTGTTAGCGAAGACTTTTTAGCTTCTAAAGGAGATGACTTTGGTAAGGCGACTGATGTAACAAGCATTCTATACAATGGGGCTTATCTTCTCACAGGTCTTACATCTAAATCTTCTATTGAAATGACCAAAAACCAAAACTATTGGGATAAACAAAATGTCTTTATTGACGATATTAAGTTGTCTTACTTTGATGGTCAGGATGCAGACTCTCTTGGACGCGGTTTTGATGAAGGAAATTATCCTGCAGCACCTCTCTTTAAAAACTCTGCTAACTATGAACGCTTAAAAGAAAAATACAAAGATAACATTATTTATAGTCAACAACAAGGAACTACTTTCTATATTTCGACTAATATTGACCGTGTTGCTTACAATCATACTGCCAAAACAAGTGATGCAGAAAAAACATCTACTAAGAAGGCCTTGCTGAACAAAGATTTCCGTCAATCCTTGGCTTTTGCTACAGATCGTAAAGCAGGAATCTCTCAAGTATTTGGGGACGAAGTAGCACCGCGTAAATTACGTACAAGTTTAACACCTCCAACATTTGTACAAGTAGGAGAGCAGTCATTTGGGCAAGTAGCTAAGGCAGAATTGGATAAATTAGATGGTGTATGGAAAGATGTCAGTCTTGATGATGCCCAGGATTCACTTCATAATGTAGATAAGGCTAAAGCTAAATTGGAAGCTGCCAAGAAAACTCTTCAAGCTGATGGAGTACAGTTCCCTATTCATTTAGATATTCCAGTATCTTCTACTCGTCCACAGTTTGTGCGTCAATATCAATCTTATAAACAATCTATCGAGGAAGCTCTTGGATCAGATAATGTTATAGTTGATATTCAACAAGTTTCTGATGATGAATTGGCAAGTATGACGGTTCTAGCTACTTCTAATACCAATACTGACTGGGATATTAATGCAAATAGTGGATGGGGGCCTGATTACGCAGATCCATCAACTTATCTAGATATATTTGATCCAACATCTGGACCAAATCTTCTTGGTTCCCTAGGTGTAGTACCAGGTAAAGACAGTTCAGCAATCAAAGCGGTTGGGTTAGATAAGTTTAAAGAGTTAATCACGGATGCTAATAGTGAGAAAACAGATCTTGAAAAACGATATTCTAAATATGCAAAAGCTCAAGCTTGGTTAACAGACAGTGCCTTGGTTATTCCTGCACAGTCAGACGGTGCCCAAATGCTCGTAACGAAGAAAGTTCTAGGTACTGGTGCAGATGGCTGGGTAGGTGATAAGACTGGTGAACTTAGCTATAAATACCTTAAAATCCAAGATAAGATTGTCACTACTAAAGAAATGGATGAGTTCCGCAAGAAATTTGCTGAAGAAAAAGCCAAATCAAACGCAGATTATCAGAAGAACTTAGAACGTCATATTCAAGACTAATCGAATCTCCTCTTTTGAGGGGATTTTTTATGTCTCTGTCTCCATGTAATACTCAATGAAAATCAAAGAGCAAACTAGGAAGCTAGCCGCAGGCTGTACTTGAGTACGGCAAGGCGAAGCTGACGTGGTTTGAATTTGATTTTCGAAGAGTATAAGCACTTAAAAAAAGAGTTATTTTACTTCAAAAATGATATAATGAGAGAACGATAGAAAGGAAGTATTTATGGAACAAAAAGAGAAACATTTTAGCCTATCTTGGTTTTTCAAGTGGTTTTTGGATAACAAGGCCATTACGGTATTTTTGGTAACCTTGTTATTGGGACTGAATCTTTTTATTTTAAGTAAGATTAGTTTTCTATTTTCACCTGTTTTAGACTTTTTAGCAGTTGTGATGTTACCAGTCATTCTGTCTGGCCTGCTATATTATTTATTAAATCCTATTGTTGATTGGATGGAAAAACACAAAGTTAATCGCGTCATAGCCATCACTATTGTCTTTGTCATTATCGCTCTCTTTATTATTTGGGGTTTGGCAGTAGCTATACCAAATCTGCAACGTCAGGTTTTAACCTTTGCAAGGAATGTCCCAATCTACCTTGAAGATGCAGACAGAGTTATTAATGATTTGGTCACCAAGCGTTTGCCAGATGATTTCAGACCTCAGTTAGAGCAAGTTTTAACAAACTTCTCTAGTCAGGCTACAGTTTGGGCAAGTAAGGTTTCATCTCAGGCAGTCAACTGGGTGAGTGCCTTTATTAGCGGGGCTTCTCAAGTAATTGTTGCCTTGATTATCGTTCCTTTCATGCTCTTTTATCTCTTGCGTGATGGGAAAGGCTTGCGTAACTATTTGACTCAATTCATGCCGATGAAATTGAAGGAGCCTGTAGGACAGGTTCTGTCAGATGTGAATCAACAGTTGTCCAACTATGTTCGAGGGCAAGTAACAGTGGCTATTATTGTAGCAGTAATGTTTATCATCTTTTTCAAGATTATCGGTCTACGCTATGCGGTTACGCTGGGTGTTACTGCTGGTATTTTAAATCTGGTTCCTTATCTTGGTAGCTTTCTAGCCATGCTTCCTGCTCTAGTATTGGGCTTGATTGCTGGGCCAGTCATGCTTTTAAAAGTGGTGATTATCTTTATCGTGGAACAAACTATTGAAGGCCGTTTTGTCTCTCCACTGATTTTGGGAAGCCAATTAAACATCCATCCCATTAATGTTCTCTTTGTCCTGTTAACTTCAGGATCCATGTTTGGTATTTGGGGAGTCTTACTCGGTATTCCAGTTTATGCCTCTGCTAAGGTTGTCATTTCAGCAATTTTTGAATGGTATAAGGTAGTCAGTGGCCTATATGAACTAGAGGGAGAGGAAGTCAAGAGTGAACAATAGTCAACAGATGTTACAGGCTTTGGAAGAGCAAGATTTAGTTAAGGCAGAACATTATTTCGTCAAAGCTTTAGAAAATGATCCAAGTGACCTTCTTTATGAGTTAGCCACCTATCTAGAAGGAATTGGTTTCTATCCTCAGGCCAAGGAAATTTACCTGAAAATTGTAGAGGATTTTCCAGAGGTTCATCTTAATCTAGCAGCGATTGCTAGCGAAGATGGTCAAATAGAAGAAGCCTTTACCTACCTAGAGGAAATCCAAGCTGACAGTGACTGGTATGTTTCGGCTTTGGCTCTGAAAGCAGACCTTTACCAGATGGAAGGTTTGACAGATGTGGCGCGTGAAAAACTGCTGGAGGCTTTGACCTACTCAGAAGATCCTCTCTTGATATTGGGATTGGCAGAGTTGGATAGTGAGTTGGAAAATTACCAAGAGGCCATTCAAGGCTATGCCCAGTTAGATAATCGCTCGATTTATGAGCAGACAGGTATTTCCACCTATCAACGGATTGGCTTTGCCTATGCCCAGTTAGGGAAATTTGAAACGGCTACAGAGTTTTTAGAAAAAGCCTTGGAGTTAGAATACGATGACCTTACAGCTTTTGAGTTAGCCAGTCTTTACTTTGACCGAGAAGAATACCAAAAGGCTGTCCTTTACTTTAAGCAGCTTGATACCATTTCTCCTGACTTTGAAGGCTATGAGTATGGCTATAGTCAGGCCTTACATAAGGAACATCAAGTTCAAGAAGCCCTGCTTATCGCTAAGCAAGGCTTGGAGAAAAATCCTTTCGAAACTCGTCTTCTGCTAGCGGCCTCACAATTTTCTTATGAATTGCATGATGCTAGTGGTGCAGAAAATTACCTCCTTACTGCTAAAGAAGATGCAGAGGATACAGAAGAAATTTTGCTTCGTTTGGCAACTATTTATCTAGAGCAGGAGCGTTATGAGGATATTCTAGACTTGCAGAGCGAAGAGCCAGAAAATCTCTTGACCAAGTGGATGATTGCTCGTTCTTATCAAGAAATGGACGCTTTGGATACCGCCTATGAGCATTACCAAGAGTTGACAGGAGATTTGAAGGATAATCCCGAATTTCTGGAACACTATATCTATCTCTTGCGTGAATTGGGCTACTTTGAGGAGGCAAAAGTCAATGCACAAGCTTATTTAAAACTAGTTCCCGATGATGTGCAAATGCAAGAATTGTATGAAAGACTTTAGGAATAAAATGATTTAAAGCTATATCTTATCAATTTTGAAAGATATAGTTTTTATTTTTGTTAACAATGTAATTTTTTTTATAAAAATAGTTGTAATTTAGTTTATGTATGCTATAATAGGGACAATTATTTTAAGGAGGTGTCAGTATGTCTTATTTGTTTGAGATATTACCGAGTTTATTGAGCGGTGCAAGCATGACTTTACAGGTTTTTGCGCTGGTCTTGATTTTTTCTATTCCCTTGGGCGTTTTGATTGCCTTTGCCTTGCAAGTCCATTGGAAGCCCCTCCATCATCTGATTAACATTTATATCTGGATTATGCGGGGGACACCCTTGCTCTTGCAATTGATCTTTATCTATTATGTGCTCCCAAGCATTGGGATTCGTTTGGACCGTCTTCCTGCAGCTATTATTGCCTTTGTTCTCAATTATGCGGCTTACTTTGCTGAAATCTTCCGTGGGGGGATTGATACCATCCCTAAAGGTCAATATGAGGCTGCTAAGGTCTTGAAGTTTAGTCCTTTTGACACAGTGCGCTATATTATTTTGCCTCAGGTAACCAAGATTGTTCTTCCTAGTGTCTTTAATGAGGTCATGAGTTTGGTCAAGGATACGTCTCTGGTCTATGCTCTAGGAATTTCAGACCTTATCTTGGCTAGTCGAACAGCTGCCAACCGTGATGCCAGCCTGGTTCCGATGTTCTTGGCAGGAGCCATTTACTTGATTTTAATTGGGATTGTGACAATCATTTCCAAAAAAGTTGAGAAGAAGTACAGTTATTATAGATAGGAGGTTGACATGTTAGAATTACGAAATATCAATAAGAAATTCGGAGACAAACGAATCCTGTCTGATTTCAGTCTAAATATTCCTGAAAAGCAAATCCTAGCTATCGTTGGGCCTTCTGGCGGAGGTAAGACGACTCTCTTACGCATGCTTGCAGGTCTTGAAACCATCGATTCAGGGCAAATCTTTTATAATGGAGAATCTTTAGAATTGGATGAACTGGAGAAGCGAAATCTACTGGGATTTGTATTCCAAGATTTTCAACTTTTCCCTCATTTGTCAGTTTTAGACAATTTGACCTTATCGCCTGTGAAAACAATGGGAATGAAGCAGGATGAGGCAGAGAAGAAGGCGCGTGGACTCTTGGAACAGTTAGGGTTAGCAGGGCACGCAGATGCTTATCCATTCTCACTATCAGGTGGGCAAAAACAGCGGGTGGCTTTGGCGCGTGCTATGATGATTGACCCAGAAATCATTGGTTACGATGAACCAACTTCTGCACTGGATCCAGAATTACGCTTGGAAGTGGAAAAACTAATCTTGCAAAATAGAGAACTTGGCATGACCCAGATTGTGGTTACCCATGATTTACAGTTTGCGGAAAATATTGCAGATGTATTATTAAAAGTAGAACCTAAATAGGAGGAAAAAGTGATGAAAAAATTGATGCTTATATTAGTCAGTCTAATGACTGCTTTGTTCTTAGTAGCTTGTGGGAAAAATGCTAGTGAAACTAGTGGAGATAATTGGTCTAAGTACGAGTCTAACAAGTCTATTACTATTGGATTTGATAGTACTTTTGTTCCAATGGGATTTGCTCAGAAAGATGGTTCCTATGCAGGATTTGATATTGATTTAGCTACAGCTGTTTTTGAAAAATATGGCATTACGGTAAATTGGCAACCGATTGATTGGGATTTGAAAGAAGCTGAATTGACAAAAGGAACAATTGATTTGATTTGGAATGGTTATTCTGCTACAGATGAACGCCGTGAAAAGGTAGCATTCAGTAACTCATATATGAAGAATGAGCAGGTATTGGTGACTAAGAAATCTTCAGGTATCACGACTGCAAAGGATATGGCTGGAAAGACATTAGGAGCTCAAGCTGGTTCATCTGGTTATGAGGATTTTGAAGCAAATCCAGCGATTTTGAAGGATATTGTTGCTAATAATAAAGCGAATCAATACCAAACCTTTAATGAAGCCTTGATTGATTTGAAAAACGATCGAATTGATGGTCTATTAATTGATCGTGTCTATGCAAACTATTATTTAGAAGCAGAAGGCGTTTTAAACGATTATAATGTCTTTACAGTTGGACTAGAAACAGAAGATTTTGCGGTTGGAGCACGTAAGGAAGATACAACTCTGGTTAAAAAGATAAATGAAGGATTTTCTAATCTTTATAAGGATGGTAAGTTCCAAGAAATTAGCAAAAAATGGTTTGGTGATGATGTAGCAACCAAAGAAGTGAAGGAAGAAAAATAAAATAGATAAAAAAGTCTAGTTTTACCATTTTAAACTAGGCTTTTTTTATAAAAAACATCAACAATATAGACATTATTTATATTTTAAATATATTATAACTAACAATCTGATGGGATTAATATATTATCTTTTGGAAAACCGAAATACTTGATTTATAAAGGATTAAAGGGTATAATCTTGATGAGAACCTTTAAATATACAAATATATTTGAGGGGGGGCTTGTTGTTTTTAGCCTTCCTATATATATTAACTGACATTTGTCAGAAAAAAGGAGTAAGGGAATGTTTAAACCCAAAGGGCGTCATGTTCGCCAATCGCAAGTGGAGAAATTCACACGTTACAGTATTCGTAAGGTTAGTTTCGGTGCGGCTAGTGTAGCTGTAGCTACTGGATTGTTTTTCCTTGGTGGAGGAAGTGTTCAAGCGGCTGAACAAGCAACTAATCCAGAAACTAGAGAAGTTCAAAATCCTCAAAATCTAAATGATAAGTCCCCGGAACCCTCTAAGGAAGTTGTTGGACAAGCATCTGCTACTGATAAAGCGACCGATGGACAACAAACTAGTTCTGCTAAAGAGTCTGCGACTAACACACAAGCAAGTCCAGTTGAAACTCCAAATGTAGTGACAGAAAAAGTTGCTATTAATACCGCATCATTAGAAGATTTAGTTGCTAAAGTTGAAAGTCGATTGAGTCAATTAACCGAAGGCAAGAAAACAAAATCAGTCATTGATGATGCTAAAAACTTGGTTAATAAAGCAAAAGAGCTTTTGAACGATGATACAAAAACACAGGTAAAAGTTAATGCATTGGCTAAACAACTTTCAAGTAACCTTGTCATTTTAAACAGTATCAAATCAGAAGCAACAAAAGTAAACAAAAACCAAGATCCAAGAAATGGACAAGCTATTCTAGGAAAAGGTGAGAGTGGGTTTAGAGATACAGGTACGGTTGCAGATGGTACTGAAAATCCTGTTGCTGTAAATACGAATGATATTACACAAAAAGCTTCTGAATTAGAGGCGGAAATCGCAAAAGTTGAATCTTTAATCTCTGCTGAAAATGCTAAAGGAGAAGGGCAAACAGATAAAGAGTTCGTAGGAATACTAACACAGGTAAAAGAGTCTGCACAAGCTGTTAGAAATAAAGGGAACAACATCCCAACAACAGAAAAAGAAAAGCATGCACTTTTACAAGAGTTAAAAGATAAAGTAGATTTATTGAAACTATACCAAGCTAAAAAATTAGATTGGGGAGCACCAGCCAATAATCACTTAGCAAATTATGGGAATAATCCATCTGATGCAGTAATTAGTAATTTAAATGATACTTTTGGAACGCCTGACTTTTCAAATGCTACATCACATACAAAACGTGCAGAAAATCAAGCTTCTGGTATACGTGGTGCTATTAATTTGGGTTCAGCAACTTATCATTGGAAACAAAAAGAAATAACGGTTGATGAAGCCAAAGCAGGAGCTTTGGGCGGCTGGAAGATTGTTGATAAAGAAGGTGCAAACACCGTAAATATTGTTAAACCAGAAGCACCTACTGATATAGAATATAAAGAAGGACAATCAGCAACCACATATGCACCAAAACCAGCAAAAGTTTATGATAATAACGGTCATGTTACTGCTACTGGTGGTCAAGGCAGACCAAACGCTGGTGGTGGAGTACTAAGATATATGATTAGTACTGATCGTTTGGGAAATGGAAGTATAGGAAAAGTTAATAAAGATTATTATGTAGAATTAAAAAAACAAGGAACAACTATCTATAAAGATTTCGACGTAAACCCTAACTCTCATTTGTATGCTAATCTTGTCTTTTCTAGTGCGTATGGAGAAATGGGTCTTTCATCTGAAGGTGAAAAAATAAAAATGAGAATAGTGGATGCCTATACTGGCCAACCGCTATCAGAATTAACTAGAAAAGATGGAAAAGCTTCAGATACAGAATTTATTGGAAAACCTGGATCAGATTCGGATGGTTTTGCTGCATTATGGCGTGTAGTAAAAGTGCCTGAAGGGACGACTAAGGTACGTGTATTTGTAGAAGCAGGAGATCAGCCAACAACTTCTGGCTACTTGAATGGTCATAAGGTTGAAGATGGATATATAGTTGCAGGACTAGGATTAACTCCAGGACCAGCACTGACTTTAACGACGACAGTTGTTTCAGGTAGAGATAAAGAAGCATATGGTTATACAGAGGACTCTATTTATAAAAATGCTCAAAAAGGAACGTTTAATGTAACGCTAAGTAATAATGGTGGAGTAGGAGTAGTATATCAGACTAAGTATGAAGTTACGTTGAAAGTTCCTAAAGGTGTTAAGTTAGGTACATTACAAGGGACAGACTTAAATGAAGTAAATGGCAAAAGTTTATTTGCTCCAAGTTATACTTATGACTTTAAATATAACAAAGATACACGAGAACTTACTTTTAAAATTGATTTACCAAAACGAGATATTAATCCAACAAGTGGTAAATCCAACACTGTTACGATCCCATTTGAAGTAACGCCTGATTTTGTCGGGGAAGCAACATTTGAGGTAGTAGGGAAAAATGGATTTGGAGGAAAAGATAAATTAGGAAATATGATCTTACCGTATGGAATAGTTGGTGCGGATAGATATAATACTCCAGTGAATGTAAATGCTAATAGTTTAGAAACTTCCGATAATCCAGACTATAAATATAATCGTAGTATTTATATTGATTCTATGACAGGAAATAGCACTATAACTGTACCAGTTGGAACAACTTTTGAAAAAGCAAAAGAAGCAGCAACAGTAAGTGCTGAAGAATTACTAAATTCAGAAGCTTATAGAGAAAAATTAGCAACATTAAAAGCTACTGCTGCTCTAAATTTAAGTGAAACAAGTTTAATTGCAATGGTACAAGGTTATTCTACAGCTGCTGTAAAAGAAAATAGTGGAACTCTAAAAGTACCAGTTATTCACACTGTTGGAAGTAAGAAATTTAATAATCAAATAGACATTAATGTGAATGTAGTGGCATCTACTAAGCAACAGAAAGTTGTTTTTGAAGGAGATACAATCCAAAATGATGATATTAAGGGGAAAATAACTCCTGCTACAATTCCTGGATATACAGCTACAACAAATAATGTTCAAAATATGCCTACAACAACTGGTAAAGCTGGACAAATTATTAATGTTGAAACAACAGTATCTTATACGAAGGGAAATGTTGTACTTCCTGAAACAGTAACAGTTCCTGTGTTGGTCTTACCAAAAGCAACAGGTAATGTAGAAGTAATTAAAGGTGCAACTGTTGATAAAGTAAAAGAAGTAGCGAAAGCAAAAGCGACAGAAGTAGCAACATCAGCTGACTTCAAAGCTAAATTACCAGAAGGTTCTAAAGATGTAGTGATTGGTGAGATTACAGAAGAAGTTTTAGCAACAATGACTGCAGAAAAAGGAACAAACAAAGGAATCGTTAAAGTTCCAGTAACTTATTCAGTAGATGGAACAACTTATACAAAAGATGCAGAAATTACGGTTAATGTATTAGGTTCAGAGCCAAAAACAGTTTACACTGTAGAAGGCACAAAACCAGATGCTGAGAAAGTTAAGAATGCTGTAACACCAGGTACTGGAGGAACAGTTAACGCTCCATCAGAAGCAGGATTACCAGAAACAACAGGTAAAGTAGGAGCAAAAGATGTAACTGTACCAACAACAGTAACATATCCAACAGGAGATGAAACTGTAAATGTACCAGTTGAAGTATTACCAAAAGCAACACCAGAAAAAGTAACAACATTAAAAGATACAACTGGTGACACCCTAACAACAGCAGTGAAAGAAAAAGCACAAGCTGCACTAGGTAAATTGACTTTACCATCAGGAGTTACAGTAGAACTAAATCCAAATCAAACATATGCTGTTCTATCAACTGATTCAAATGGTGATAAAGATAATGTACCAGTAAAAGTACAATATAAAGACGCAACAGGTACAGTAGTAGCAGAAGATACAATTAATGTACCAGTAACAGTAGTAAGCTCAACACCAAGTAAAGTTGTAGTATTCGAAGGTGATGAAGTAACCGCTGATGCAGTTAAAGGTGCAGTTACACCAGGAACTGATGGAACAAAGGGTACTCCTGTAATTCCAACTGATTTAACAAAACAATCAGGTGAAAAAGAAGTAACATTACCAGTAGCTTACGACGGAATCACAGATCCGGAACAAGTGAAAGTTCCAGTAACAGTATTACCAAAAGCAACTGGTGAGGTAGAAGTACCTAAAGGGGCAACCGTAGATAAAGTTAAAGAAGTTGCTAAAGCAAAAGCAACAGCATTAGTAGAAGCAGCTGACTTCAAAGGAAAATTACCTACAGGAGCAACAGTAACAGTTGGTGATATTACAGAAGAAGTATTAGCGACAATAACTGCAGAAAAAGGTACAAACAAGGGTGTTGTAAATGTTCCAGCAATATATACAGTTGATGGAAAAACATACAATACAACAGTACCAGTAACAATCAATGTATTAGGTTCAGAACCGAAAACAGTCTACACTGTAGAAGGCAAAAAACCAGACGCTGAGAAAGTTAAGAATGCCGTAACACCAGGTACAGGAGGAACAGTAAACGCTCCATCAGAAGCAGGATTACCAGACACAACAGGTAAAGTAGGAGCAAAAGATGTAACTGTACCAACAACAGTAACATATCCAACAGGAGATGAAACTGTAAATGTACCAGTTGAAGTGTTACCAAAAGCAACACCAGAAAAAGTAACAACATTAAAAGATACAACTAGTGAAAACTTAACAACGGCTGTAAAAGAAAAAGCACAAGCTGCACTAGGTAAACTAACATTACCATCAGGAGTTACAGTAGAATTAGATCCAAATCAAACATATACTGTTCCAGCAACAGATTCTAATGGTGATAAAGATAATGTACCAGTAAAAGTACAATATAAAGACGCTACAGGTACAGTAGTAGCAGAAGATACAATTAATGTACCAGTAACAGTAGTAAGCTCAACACCAAGTAAAATCGTTGTTTTCGAAGGTGAAAAACCAACGGCGGATCAAGCGAAAGAGGCTGTAACACCAGGAACAGATGGAACAAAAGGTGAACCAACAACATTACCAGAAACAACAGGTAAAGCAGGAGCAACAGATGTTAAAGTTGACGTACCAGTAACATATGACAATGGAAAATTAACAGAAACAGTAAGTGTTCCAGTAACAGTTTTACCAAAACCAGAAGCAGATGAAATTCTTGTTCCTAAAAATGGTGATAAAGAAAAAGCAAAAGAAAAAGTACTTGCTCAAGCGAAAAAATCAATCGAAGATGCAACATTTAAAGGTAAATTACCTCAAGGTGCAACCGTTACTGTTGATGAAACAGCTACAGTAACAGTTCCAGACTTAACAGAAGATACTGAAGTAGAAGTGACTGTTAAATACACTGTAGATGGTCAAGACAAAACAACAACTGTTAAAGTCCCAGTTACAGTAGTTGAAGGTGTACCACAAATTGTTCCAGTGGATGAAGGTAAGAAACAACCATCACCTGAAGATAGTATTGATTCGAATGATTACCCAGATGATGCAACATTTGAGTACAAAGAAGAAGTAGATACATCTACACCGGGTGATAAGAAAGTTACCGTTGTTGTGAAACAAGGGGATAAGGTACTTGTTGAAGTTCCAGCAACTGTACGTGTTGTAGGTAGCACGCCACAATTTGTGGTAGCAGATCCAGCTAAGAAACAACCAGAGGTAAAAGACAGTATCACTCCAGGAGACTATCCAGAAGGAACAACATTTGAGTACAAGACACCAGTAGATACAACAACTGCAGGAGAAAAAGATGTAACTGTTGTAGCTAAGCTAAATGGTCAACCAATTGCAGAAGTTCCTGCAAAAGTAGTGGTAGTAGATCCTAAGACACAATACGTAGTAGTAGATCCAAGCAAACCACAACCAGATGCATCTAAGAGCATTGATCCAGAACAATATCCAGATGGAACAACATTTGAATACAAGACTCCAGTAGACACAACAACTCCAGGCGAAAAAGATGTGGTTGTTGTTGCGAAAAATGGAGAAGATAAACTTGTAGAAGTACCAACAAAAGTGAAGGTTGTTCAAGGAAATCCACAAATTGTTCCAGTAGATGAAGGTAAGAAACAGCCATCACCTGAAGATAGTATTGATCCGAATGATTACCCAGATGATGCAACATTTGAGTACAAAGAAGAGGTAGATACATCTACACCAGGTGATAAGAAAGTTACTGTTGTTGTGAAACAAGGAGATAAGGTACTTGTTGAAGTGCCATCTACAGTACGTGTAGTAGGTAGCACACTACAATTTGTAGTAGCAGATCCAACTAAGAAACAACCAGAGGTAAAAGACAGTATCACTCCAGGAGACTATCCAGAAGGAACAACATTTGAGTACAAGACACCAGTAGATACAACAACTGCAGGAGAAAAAGATGTAACAGTTGTAGCGAAGTTAAATGGACAACCAATTGCAGAAGTTCCTGCAAAAGTAGTGGTAGTAGATCCTAAGACACAATACGTAGTAGCAGATCCAAGCAAACCACAACCAGATGCATCTAAGAGTATTGATCCAGAACAATACCCAGATGGCACAACATTTGAGTACAAGACTCCAGTGGACACAACAACTCCAGGAGAAAAAGATGTAGTTGTCGTTGCGAAAGATGGAGAAGATAAACTTGTTGAAGTACCAACAAAAGTGAAGGTCGTACAAGGAAATCCACAAATCGTTCCAGTGGATGAAGGTAAGAAACAACCATCTCCTGAAGATAGTATTGATTTGAATGATTACCCAGATGATGCAACATTTGAGTACAAAGAAGAAGTAGATACATCTACACCAGGTGATAAGAAAGTTACTGTTGTTGTGAAACAAGGGGATAAGGTATTAGTTGAAGTGCCATCTACAGTACGTGTAGTGGAAAGTTATCCTAAATACGTACCAGTAGATCCAACTAAGAAACAACCAGATCCGAAAGATAACATTAATCCGAATGACTTCCCAACTGGAACAACATTTGAATACAAAGACAATACACCAGTAGATACAACAACACCAGGTGAAAAACCTGTAACGGTAGTAGCGAAATTAGACGGGCAACCAATTACAGAAATTCCAGCTAAGATTGTTGTTGTAGAACCTAAGACACAATACGTAGTAGCAGATCCAAGCAAACCACAACCAGATGCATCTAAGAGTATTGATCCAGAACAATACCCAGATGGCACAACATTTGAGTACAAGACTCCAGAAGGACAAACAACTCCATATGATGGATCAACACCAGGTGAAAAAGACGTTACTGTAGTCGTGAAAGATTCAGATGGAGATACACTTGTAGAAGTACCTGCGAAGATTAAAGTCGTTCAAGGTAAAGAACAATTAACTCCAGTGAATGCTGAAGATAAAGATAAACCTAAAGCTGAAGATAGTATCACACCAAGTGACTATCCAGAAGGATCAACATTCGAATACAAAGTTCCAGAAGGACAAACAACTCCATATGATGGAACAACACCAGGAGATAAACCAGTTACAGTAGTTGTAAAAGATAAAGATGGAAAAGTGTTAGTTGAAGTTCCAGCGACTATTAAAGTAGTTGAAACAAAACCAACACCGATTGAAACACCAGTAACAAACACTCCTTTGACTGAAGACGATTATACAAAAGGAATGAAGATTCCAGAAGGTGGTAAGGTTACTAAGGTTGAAAATATTCCAGACTTAACAACGCCAGGTAAGAAAGATCCAGTTAAGGTAACGATTGAATTGCCAAATGGCAAAGTGATTACAGTTGATATTCCAGTCACTGTAACTCCAGTTAAGGAAATTGAAACACCAGTAACAAGCACACCGTTAACCCCAGAGGATTACACAAAAGGAATTACGATTCCAGAAGGTGGTAAGGTTACTAAGGTTGAAAATATTCCAGACTTAACAACGCCAGGTAAGAAAGATCCAGTTAAGGTAACGATTGAATTGCCAAATGGCAAAGTGATTACAGTTGATATTCCAGTAACTGTAACTCCAGTTAAGGAAATTGAAACACCAGTAACAAGCACACCTTTAACCCCAGAGGATTACACAAAAGGAATGAAGATTCCAGAAGGTGGTAAAGTAACGAATGTTGCAAACATTCCCGACTTAACAACGCCAGGTAAGAAAGATCCAGTTAAGGTAACGATTGAATTGCCAAATGGCAAAGTGATTACAGTTGATATTCCAGTCACTGTTACTCCAGTTAAGGAAATTGAAACACCAGTAACAAGCACACCGTTAACTCCAGAGGATTACACAAA